>NZ_JABWRA010000055.1:0-42723 GCF_014268705.1 Pseudomonas sp. SWRI179
GTACCGACGCCTTCGCGAGCAAGCCCGCTCCCACAGTTTGATCTGCGGTTGACCTGGATTTTCCTGGCATCACAAAGTCCCTGTGGGAGCGAGCCTGCTCGCGAAAGCGGTGTGTCAGTCAACATCCCTGTTGGATGTACCGACGCCTTCGCGAGCAGGCTCGCTCCCACATTTTTGATCTGTGGTTGACCTGGATTTTCCTGGCATCACAAAGTCCCTGTGGGAGCGAGCTTGCTCGCGAAAGCGGTGTGTCAGTCAACATCCCTGTTGGATGTACCGACGCCTTCGCGAGCAAGCCCGCTCCCACAGTTCTGGTCTGTGGTTGTCTTGGGTTTTTCAGCTCAAGCCCCCCGGAGGGGGCTTGGGTCAGGCAGTGAAGTCGCTGGCGTGCAGCTCCTTGACGCCGACCAGTTCGAATTCGAACTCGGGGGTGGCGTCGGCGTTAGTACTGCCGGAGAGGATGCCATCGACGAAGCGCAACTGGCCGGTGGCATTGCTGGCGTCGAAGGCGTTACTGCCGATGAACGTGAAGGCATCGACCCCGGCGGTCAGTGGGTTGGCGTCCAGGTCGGTGAGGTCCAACTTGTCGAACTCGGCACTCTTGAAACCACTGATCACATCGCGCAAAGCCCCGACGCCCATGTCCGACAGCGCACCAAACGCGTAGGTGTCCGCGCCGGTGCCGCCGGTGAGGTTGTCGGTGCCTGCGCCGCCGATCAAGCGGTCATCGCCCGAACCGCCCACCAACGTATCGTTGCCGGCCCCGCCGTCGAGGACGTTTGCCGCACTGTTCCCCGACAGCGTGTCGGCGGAGGCGCTGCCTTCCAGGTTCTCGATGAATTTCAAGGTGTCGAGCCCGGAGCCCACGGTGTTCTGCTGCGCCGACGTCGAGAGGTTGACGGTCACGCCGGACAGTGCCCGTTCATAGCTCGCCGTATCCATGCCATCGCGTCCATCCAGGACATTGTTGCCGGCACTGGCGAACAACGTATTGTCCAAGGCGTTGCCGGTGCCATTGGCGGCGCCGGGGCTATCGACATACAAGTTCTCGACGTTACTGCCCAAGGTGTAGGCCGCCAGGCTGCTGTGCACGCTGTCGATCCCGCCGGTCACTGCGTTGGTGCTGGTCTCGATCACGCTGTCGTCGGCATTGTCGACAAAATACGTGTCGTTGCCATCGCCGCCGCTCATGCTGTCGGCCCCGGCGGCGCCGTCGATCACGTTGTTGGCGACATTGCCAGTGATGAAGTTGCGCCGTTCGTTGCCGGTGCCGTCGATGTCCGACACGCCGGTGAGCACCAGGTTCTCGAGATTGGCCCCCAGCGTCCAACTGACCGAGGCTTGCACCGTATCGATCTGCGCGGTCGAGGTGTTGGTTTCCACCACGCTGTCGAACGCATTGTCGACCACGTAGATGTCGTTGCCATCGCCACCGGTCAAGGTGTCGGCGCCCAAGTCGCCATCCAGGGTGTCGTTGCCCGCACTGCCCACCAGGGTGTCGTCCTGGTCGGTGCCGGCGATCATCCCGCCCTGGTTCTGGCCTTTGTTGAAGATGTCCTGCACGCTGTTATTGTCGTCGGGGTTGCCCTGGAAGCCGAGGTCATTGGCAATGTAGTCCGCCAGGCGTTGGCCGACGATCTCCGCCGATTCCTCGTGCAGGTGCCAGACGTCATCGGGATACACCAGCGGATCGACTTCATAGCGCAACGGCAGGTCGGTGTAGTCCACCGCCAGCTTGACGTCGGCGCGTTCGGCGGCCATGGCCTCCTGGGCGGCGCGGACATAACCGACGCCCTCGACGATGGCGGCGATTTTCTCTTCCGAATAACCCCGGGCCCGGGCCGCGTCCTCTGAGTAATGACCGGTTTCCATCAGGTACACGCTGAAGTTGCCGAACTGGGCATGCAGGTAGTCGAATACCTTCAAGGTCGCGGCCTTGTACGCCGCCGCCGCTGCGGCCTTGTCCGTGGCACGGGCGATTTCCTGGGCGGCTTCTTCACCCTGGCCCCAGATGATGCCCATGGTGACGTTATCGATCGACTGCAGTTCGGTGCGCTGGTCGCGCAGCAATGTCACCGCGCGCAACAGTGCCGCCCCGGGTTGGTTGGTGTCGGTCAACCACCAGCACAGCTTGAGTTCCTCGGCGCTGAGGGTGGACAGGCCGTTGACCGTGCTACCGCCCACCGCGATGTCGATGCCGTTGCCATCGGCATCGTTGAACTGGCTGCGCACGTCGTAGGTGGTGTAGCGGTTGAGGTCGTTGACCAGCATCGAAGTGCCGGATTGATCATCGTCCTCGCTCATGCGCAACAGACGTGCGTTGGATTGACCCAGGGTTGGCAGGTAGAGAATATCCTGCTGGGCGCGCTCGGCGAAGACGAAGTCGTTGGCGGTAAGGGTGTTTAGGTAGTTGCCGTTGAGGGCGATCTCGAAGCGATTGCCATCGGCGTCGGCTTCGGCGGACTTGACGTAGGTCTTGTCGCCGGCGGCGTTGAGAGTCATGTACAAGGTGCTGTTGGTGCCGTCGCCGAGACCAAGAAAACCCAACCCGGAGACGTCGATTTTGTCGACGCCGGCTGTGAAATCGTAAATCGTGTCGGTGGCCGTGACACCGCCGGTGTCGTAGTCGCGGTAGCTGTCGGACAGGTTGCTGTAGCGAAACGTGTCGGCGCCATCACCGCCGTACAGCGAGTCGCGTCCGGCACCGCCATCGACGATATCCGCACCGGTGCCGGCCTTGATCGTGTCGTTGCCGCCAAGGCCGAGGATCAGGTCGGCGCCCGTCGTGCCATTGAGTGTCTCGGCATTGGCGGTGCCAGTGATGGTGTTGGCGGGCGCATCGGCGACCACCAGGGTGAAGTTGTCGCTGACCGAGGCGCCTGACGGATCGGTGGCCTTGACCAAGACGTCGTAGTTGCCCGCCGCGGTACTGGTGGGCGTGCCGCTGAAGGTCAGGTTGGTGGCATTGAAACTCAGCCAGGCGGGCAGGGCGTTGCCGTTGGCGAGGGTTGCGGTGTAGGTCAGCACATCCTGGTTGGCGTCGCTGAAGCTGTTGCTGGCCACGGTGTATTTGAACGGCGTGCTTTCACTGGCGTTCTGGTCCAGGAGCGGGGTGACCACCACGGGCGCCACATTGGTGGGGGTGCCTTGGTCGGCGAAGACGAAGTGACTGGCCGTCAGGCTGCTGACGAAGTTGCCCGCCATGGAAATCTCGAACCGATTGCCGTTGGCATCCACCGTCAGGTCCTTGAGGTAGGTGCGGTTGGTCGACGAACTGTAGGTGACCTGCAGGGTACCGTTGAGCCCGTTGCCCAAGCCCGTATAGCCGAGCGCGGAAACGTCGATCTTGTCGGCGGCCACGTCGAAGTCAAGGATCTGGTCGCTGGCGCTGGTGGAACTGGTGCGATAGCTGTCGAGCTTGGAGGTATAGCGGAACACATCGGCGCCCGTGCCACCGGTGAGCTTGTCGACCCCGGTGCCGCCGACCAGGATATCGTTGCCGGCGCCGCCATTGAGGGTGTCGTTGCCCGCGCCACCGAACAGTTGCTCATTGGCAGCGGTGCCGGTCAGCGTGTCGTTGTTCGGTGTTCCATTAATCACAATGGCGGCGGGGACGTCCTGCACGGCGAGGGTAAAACTGTCGCTGACGGTGGCGTTGCTGCCATCGGTCGCGGTGACCTGGATCGAGTAGGTGCCCGATGCCGTATCGGGTGGCGTGCCGTTGAAGGTGCGGGTGGCCGCATCGAAGGTCAGCCAACTGGGCAGGGCGCTGCCATTGGCGAGCCTGGCGGTGTAGCTGAGGCTGTCGTTGTCCGGATCGGTGAAGCTGGTGGCCGGCACCACGTAGTTGAACGGGGTGTTTTCGGTGGCGTTCTGGTCCAGCAACGGCGTGGCCAGCACGGGCGCCTGGTTGGTCGGCGAGGAGGTGGCGAAGACGAAGTTGGCGCTGGTCAGGGTGTTGAGGTAATTACCGTCCAGGGCCACCTCGAAGCGGTTGCCGTTGGCGTCGGCCTCCAGGGATTTGATGTAGGTCTTGGTGCCGGCGCTGTTGAGCACCAGGTACACGGTGTTGTTCTTGCCATCTCCCAGGCCGGTGAAGCCCATGGCCGAGAGATCGATTTTGTCGGCGCCGATGTTGAAGTCAGTGATCAGGTCGCCGAGATTGGCGCCGCCGGTGTTGTAGTTGCGGTAGCTGTCCAGGCGATTGGCGAACACAAAAGTGTCCGCGCCCGTGCCGCCGGTGAGGGTGTCCATGCCGGCACCACCGTCGAGCTTGTCGTCGCCGGCGCCGCCACTGAGGCTGTCGTTGCCCGCCAGGCCGAGCAGGGTGTCGGCCGCATCGCTGCCCAACAGCGAGTCGCTGCCGCTGGTGCCGGTGATCACCCGGTTGAAGATGAAGTTATTGGCGGTCAGGGTGCTGGCGAGGTTGCCCGTGAGGATCAGCTCGAAGCGGTTGCCGCTGGCGTCGGCGTCGAAGTCCTTGATGTAGGTGCGGTTGTTGCTGGCGCTGTAGCTGACTTGCAGGGTGCCGCCGCGACCGTTGCCCAGGCCGGTGAAACCGAGGCCGGCGAGGTCGATCTTGTCCTGGGTGACGTCGAAATCGGTGATGGTGTCATCGAAGCTTGTCGTCGCGTTGCGGTAACTGTCCGACTGCGCGACGAACCGGAACGTATCGGCGCCGGTACCGCCGGTGAGTTTGTCGATGCCCGCGCCGCCTACCAGGATGTCGCTTCCGGCCCCGGCGTTGAGAGTGTCGTTGCCTGCCGCGCCATAGAAAATCTCGCTGGCGCTGGTGCCCGTCAGGATGTCGTTGCCCGCCGTACCTTGCACGGTCGTCATTGGCACCGTGGCGCTGACGTAGCTGCCGTCGCCGTAGACCAGCGTGGCGCCCTTGCTCGTGTGGCTGATGGTGTTGGCGATGATGGCGTTGCGGTCGGTGCCGTCTTCATTGCGCTCGGCGACACCGTAGGTCGACAGGTCGCTGCCGCTGATAATGTTGCCCTGGATGAGGTTGTCGCTGCCGTTGAAATACTTGCCGGACACGCCCAGGGTATCGTCGTAGGACTGGATGATGATTTCCGGTACGGCGCCGCCCAGGGAATTGTTGTTGAGCGTGTTGTCGATGACCTCGACGTGGTTGCTGCCGTAGATGCGGATCCCGGCGCTGGCGTTGTCGTGGATGTCGACGCCGGTGACGGTCACTTCGCTGGAGAGCTTGACCAGCACGCCTTCGGCGCCGTTGCCATACACCTCGCCGCCGGTGATGGTGATGTTGCTGGGGGAGGGGATGTCCTCGCTGCCGCGCTGGACCACGATGCCATTGCCACCGTTGTCGTAGGCGACGTTATTAGTCAGGGTGAAATCGTGGGTGCTGGTGACGACGTTGAAACCGTGGCGGTCGTTGTTGTAGGCAATGTTGTTTTCGAAGGTGCTGTCGCTGAGGAAGTCGGCGACGAAGCCGTCCAGGCCGTTGCCGTGGGACACGCTGTTCTTGATGACCATGTTGACGGTCTGCTCGTGGGGGTCGAAACCGTACCCGGAGCAATCCTTGATCTCGACGCTGTCGAGGGTGACGTTGGAATCGTAGCCTTCTTCGCCGGGGATATAGCCGTTGAACCAGCCATCGACCTTGCCGGTGGTGCTGTCGCGGTTGCCGTCGATGGTGAGGTTGCTCACGCCGAAATCATGGGTTTCTTCACCATAGGCCGAGCGGATGATGCCGGTGATCTTGGTGTCGGAACCATCGGCCAGCTTGACCGTGGTGTCGCCCATGCCGTCGCCGTACAGGTAGACGTTGCTCTTGAGCATCAGGCAGCCATCGGAAGGTTCCTCGCCCCCCGAAACGATGTACGTACCGGTGGGCATGTACACCTGGCCTCCGCCGGCCGCGGCCGCCGCATCAATCGCACTTTGGATGGCTGCCGTGTCGTCGGTGATGCCATCTCCTTTGGCGCCAAAATTTTGTACGTTGAAAATCATGAGCTTATCTCCGTATCAGGCTTAAACCTCGGTAGACGCCAACATTCCATCGACGACCTCGGTGTTATGACCCAACGGAACGCAAAAGTTGTGACCGCATATCGGGGAAAGTGTCAAAAAGCTGGAGTAACTGATCAGCGGTATTGCCGGGATGAGCAAAAGCAACGTTCCGTTGACGCTTCAAGGCCGAACGATACCCCCTGTGGGAGCGGGCTTGCTCGCGAAAGCGGTGTGTCAGTCACGATGATGTCGACTGATTCGCCGCCTTCGCGAGCAAGCCCGCTCCCACAGGTTCTCCCCCACAGGTTCTGTGGTGACTGATGGGAATTTCCTTGATTGGCATCAACCCCTCTTCCAGGACCACGGGATAACCTCGAATAAACCATCGCCCCGTTGAAGAGGGCGACCGAGGACGCTCATGAGTTATCCGCTGCTTCTGACCTTGCACCTGTTTGCCGCGCTGGTGTTCATCGGCACGGTGTTCTTCGAAGTCCTGTTCCTGGAGAGCATCCGCAAGCAACTGCCCGCCAAGGTCATGGTGCTGCTGGAGCAAGGCATCAGCCAACGCGCCCGGCAGTTGATGCCGTGGGTACTGCTGGTGTTGTTCGGCGCGGGCGGCGGCATGGTCTGGTTGCGATACTGGCCGGCGTTGTCGTCGCCGTTGCAATCGTCCTTCGGTGTGCTGCTGGGCCTGAAGATCCTGTTGGCGGGCAGCGTGCTGGGGCATTTCCTCTGGGCGATGTGGTTGTTCCGCAGCGGGCGCATGAACGCCCGCTACGTGCACATCATCCATGTCAGCGTGTTCCTGCACATGGTCGCGATCGTGCTGCTGGCCAAGGCCATGTTCTACGTCACCTGGTAAGCGCTGGTGGCGTGGTTCCAAGGCGCTTGATACAGGTCAAGGTGGCCCGACGGGTTACCCCGCAAACTGCTCGCGCACCGCCACTCGGAGATTGTCATGTTCGACCCGTTCCATACCCTCGGTGAACGACCCTCGGGACGTGCCCCGGTGGTGGCTGATTTCGATTGTCCGGTCGGCACGCGCAGGTTCCATGCCGGTATCGGCTCCCTCGACCTGCTTCGAGGATTACGTACCAGCCGCCAGAAACGACGGCCCCTGTCCCTGGCGGTGCACCTGCCTTCGCGCTTGCGTCTGGCGTCGTGTTCGCCCCTGGCCAGCGACTGCCGATGCGGCGAGATCGAGGGCTATCTGCAACGCCTGGCCTATGAAATGGGCTTGGTCGGTTGCCACCTGGGGGCCGGGCGGCGCGTCGAGCAGTTTTGCCTGACGGGCGGCACACCGGTGATCGCGCATCTGCAGAAGCTGATGAGTGACCTGCGCAAACGCTTCGACTTCTGCGAGTTCGACGGTGCCGACCACAGTATCGAGGTGGACCTGCATCACACCGACTGGTCGACCATGGGCCTGATCCGTGACCAGGGTTTCACCCATGTCAGCATCGGCGTGCCCGACATTGGCGTTGACAGCGATCTATCGGTCGATTGCTACCAGAACCCGGCGCCGATCCATTCATTGATCGATGCGGCACGCACGTTTGGTTTTCGCTCCATCAACATCGACTTGGGCTACGGCCACGCCTGGCAGACACCGGACAGTTTCGCCCTGAAACTGGCGACGCTGATCGAACTGGAGCCGGACCGGTTGCACGTTTTCGACTACGCCCGCGCGCCTTATCGTTATCGCTCGAAGAACGCCGGGCTGGCCGGAACCTTTTGCAGCCCCGCCGACAAGGACGCCATGCGGCGCATCTGTTGCGAACAGTTGATCGGTGCCGGTTATCACTACATCGGCCTGGGCCAGTTCGTCAGGGCCGACGATGACCTGGCGGTGGCTCAGGAACATGGACGCTTGCACCGCAATTGCCAGGGTTTTACCCGTCACGGTTGCTGTGATCACGTGGGCTTCGGCTTGTCGGCCATCACGCAGATCGAGCACCTGTACGTACAGAACACCGACGACCTGCTTCTCTATTGCCAGCAACTGGACGCCGGGCAATTACCGGTGTGTCGTGGCTGGCGTTGTGAGGCGCAGGACCAGGTCAGGGCGAGCGTGACCGAACAGCTGTCCTGTGACCTGGAGTTGGATATACAAGCCATCGAGGCGCGCTTCGGCCTGGTGTTTCGCGAGCACTTCGCGTCCGCCTGGCCGTTGCTGGAAGCGTTGCATGACCAGGGATTGATCGAACTGTCGAGCCGATTCATCGGCATCCTGCCCGCCGGGCGATTGAATGTGGACGCGATCTGCAACCTGTTCGACCCGGCACCGGATGACGCAAGCCCACACGCTTTTGAAAAGTTGACCCCCTCATGAAAACTGCCTCCGGTTTCAATCGTGCCCTGGTGGAGAAATACGACCGCCCGGGACCGCGCTACACCTCTTATCCGACGGCCCCGCAGTTCCACCAGGCCTTTGCCATGGACGAATACCGCCAGGCCGCCCAGCGCAGCCACCAGGCGCCACAGCCAAAGCCGTTGTCGGTGTACATCCACATTCCGTTCTGCCAGAGCCTTTGTTATTACTGCGCATGCAACAAGATCATCACCCGCAAGACCCATCGCGCCGCCGAATACCTGACTTACCTCAAGCGTGAAATAGCCTTGCAAGCGGCGTTGTTCGACCGCTCGCGCAAATTGACCCAGCTGCATTTAGGTGGCGGCACGCCGACTTACCTGACCCATGAGCAACTGGCTGACCTGATGGACTGCCTGCACCAGGCGTTCGATATGGACGACAGCGACGCCCACGAGTTTTCCATCGAGGTCGACCCACGGACCATCGATGCAGAGCAGATCCAAGGCCTGCGCCAGCTGGGCTTCAATCGCCTGAGCTTCGGCGTCCAGGACTTCGACGCCCAAGTGCAGATCGCGGTCAATCGGGTGCAAAGCGAAGCCCAGGTCGTCGAGCTGGTGGAGGCCGCGCGCCGGGCGCACTTCAAGTCCGTCAGCGTCGATCTGATCTATGGCCTGCCGTTGCAGACCATCGCCAGTTTCGACGTCACCTTGAGCAAGATCATCGCCCTGCGTCCGGATCGGATCGCGGCCTACAGCTACGCCCACCTGCCGCAACGGGTGCGGGCGCAACGGATGATCCGCCCGCAAGACATGCCACCGCCCGAGCGCAAGCTGGAACTGCTGGAGCTGACCATCAATCGCTTGACCGAAGCGGGCTATGTCTACATCGGCATGGACCACTTCGCCTTGCCGGATGACGAACTGGTGCGCGCTCGCGCCCAGGGGACCCTGCAGCGCAATTTCCAGGGCTACTCAACCCACGCCGATTGCGACCTGATTGGCCTGGGCGTGTCGTCGATCGGCAAGGTGGGTGACAGCTACAACCAGAACGTCAAGGAGCTTTCCCAGTATTACGCCTGGTTGGATCAAGGCCTGCTGCCCGTGCAGCGCGGCTATCGGCTGAGCGACGATGACCGGCTGCGGCGCGAGGTCATCAGCGAACTGATGTGCCATGGGCGCATCGACTTCGGTCGGATCGACCGCGAACACGGCATCCGATTCGGCGAATACTTCGCCGATGCCCTGGACCGGCTCCAGGAGCTGGTGCGCGACGGGTTGCTGGACATCCGTGACGACGAGCTGGTGTTGTTGCCCCAAGGCCAATTGATGATGCGCAACGTCGCCATGGCATTCGACGCGTACCTGGGGGCGGACCAGATGGTCCAGTATTCGCGCACGGTCTGAAGCCCGAACTGCTTTTGTGGCGAGGGAGCTTGCTCCCGCTGGGCTGCGCAGCAGCCCCAAGGAAGCTAGCCACAATCAACCTGAAACACCGCGATGGCTGTTTTGGGGGCTGCTGCGCAGCCCAGCGGGAGCAAGCTCCCTCGCCACCAAAGCTCCCTTGCCACAAAAAGGAGCCTTGCCACAAAAAGGAGCCTCGCTACGGGCTCCTACGACCGTTCGGTATCCGGGTTGCTGGAGGCCGGGATCAGGTCGCGCGTCGCGTAGAAGCCCTGCACCAGGCGATTCTTGGCCCGGTACTCACACAGGAGCAGCAAGGTATCCGGCATCTGGGAAATGGACGACGAATGCTTGACCACCATCGTCTTGCCGCCCGAGCGTAAGCGCACCAGTGTCCCAGGTTCGAATGTGCCCATTTGCAGTCACCTCATCGTCACGTTGCTTGTGCGTTCTACCCAACCCCCGCCGAGGGCCTTGTACAGGTTGACTTCGGCGAGCAGCTGCGACAGCCGGTCGACAATCAGGGTTTGCCGGGCGCTGAACAGCGAGCGTTGGGCATCGAGGAACGTCAGGCTGCTATCCACGCCGATGCGATAGCGCCGTTCCGCCAGGCGGTAGTAGTCCTGGTTGGCTTGCACCAGGTCGCGCTGGGCGATCAATTGGTCTTTATAGGTCTTGCGTGCCGCCAGGCCGTCGGACACTTCCTGGAAGGCGGTCTGGATGGCTTTCTCGTATTGCGCCACGCGGATGTCTTTCTGGATTTTCGAGTAGTCCAGGCTCGCCCGAAGGCTGCCGGCGTTGAAAATCGGCAGGTTGATCTGCGGTTGAAACAGCCAGCCGCCCGACCCGCCCTTGAACAGCCCGGACAGTTCGTTGCTGGAGCTGCCCGCGTTGGCGGTCAGGCTGATGCTCGGGAAAAACGCGGCACGGGCCGCGCCGATGTTGGCATTGGCCGATTGCAACAGGTACTCGGCCCCAAGGATGTCCGGTCGGCGTTGCAGCAAGTCCGAAGGCAGGCCCGCCGGTACTTCGCTGAGCAGGTCCGAGGCCAGTGGGCGGCCGGGCAGGTCATCGGCGACCGAAGTGCCCACCAGCAGCGTGAGGTTGTTGAGGTCCTGGGCGACCTGGCGCTGGAACTTGGCCAGGCTGGCCCTGGCGCTTTCCACCGATGTTCGCGATTGACTCAGGTTCAAGGCCGATGCGGTGCCGACCTGGTTACTGCGTTCGGTCAGGCGCAGGCTTTGCTCGTAGGACTGGAGCGTGTCCTGGGTCAACGCCAGCAGTTCCTGATCGGCACGCCAGGTCAGGTAGGCGCTGGCGACGCTGGCCACCAGGCTCAATTGGCTGCTGCGCCGGGCTTCTTCACTGGACAGGTAAATCAGCGATGCCTGGTCACTGAGGCTGCGGATGCGCCCGAACAGGTCCAGCTCATAAGCGCTGATCCCCAATGTCGCCGAATACGAACGACTGATGGCGGCGTCACCGGTTCCGGTGAGGCTGGCCGGCAGGCGCTGGCTTGAGCCGGTGCCGTTGGCACTGATTGCCGGGAAGAGGTCCGCCCGCTGGATCCGATACTGCGCCTGATACGCCTCGACGTTCAGCGCCGCGACCCGCAAGTCGCGGTTGTTGGCCAGCGCGCTTTCGATGAGTTGTTGCAGCACCGGGTCCTGGAACAGGTCGCGCCAACCCTGTTCGGCGGCCAGGGGCCCCGACAAGGCCGGGGCGTAGGCCGACGTCTGCGGATACTGCCCGGCGACCGGTGTGTCGGGACGTTGGTAGTCCGGGATAAGCGAACAACCGCCCAACATGAATGCCGCGGCTGCCAGTGGACTCAAGAGTTTATGCATCGACCTGTTATCTCATCGTGGTGCCTGGCCAGGCACCGCAGGCGCCGGCAGGCGGGTTCTGGCGGGCCGTTCGCGGCGAGCCGTCATGAGCCGATCATCCATTTCGCCAGCCCATGCCGGCCACTCACGCCCAGCTTGGCGGCGGCACGCTTGAGGTAGGTTTCGATGGAACTGTTCTTGACCTGCAACTTTTCGGCGATCTCCGGCACGGTGCCTCCGGCCAGCAGGCCCAGGCAGACCTCTTTTTCCCGCACGGAAAGGGTGACGTCGCACGGACTCAATCGATCATTGAAGTCACGTTGCAGTTGGGTCTGTTCGGCGCTATCGAGCGGATGGCTCGCGGCGCTGCCAGGGGTTTTGAAGCATTGGCGATTGAGGTGCGCATGACGCTCGGCCAGCGGCAGCAGCGTTTCGGAAAGGTACTTCAGAAAGGACAGTTCCTGGAGGGAAAAGTCGCGCTGTACCTGAGGGCGTTGCAACGAGATCACACAGCGACGGTTGGCCTTGCGTGAAATCAGAATGCACTGGTGGGAGGTGCCGAGGCAGTCGTTGCCTCTTTCGTCCTTCATGCGTGCATTCAAATGGATCAGCAGGGCGTCATCCACCTCCAGTACCCTTTTTACCAAGGGGTGATCATTGCGCTGTATCGCCGTGGTGGGGCAGGGGGATTGCATGTGCAGGTTTTTTTCCGCACCCGCATACCCCAACAGTTGTACATCGAGGACATTCGACTGGGTGTCGTCGGCTGTCCATTCACTCAATTCGAGCCGACTGACAGGCACCGTTGTTTCGATCATCTGGTGCATGTTGGTCAAGAAGCTCTCGTGTCCGACACTTGAAATCAGCTTTCCTAGCTCTACGTAGAGGTGCGATTTTTCTGCACCCTCGATATACGCATGTCGATTCATAATCCTTATTTCCTGCTTACTCGAAAAAGCTCCGCATCGCTGATTGTTGACGGAAAAAATCCGACCGCTTCCAAAATGCTGAAGCTTCTTCTGGAGTTGATACTTGGGGTCAATCGGTCTTGTGAACCTATCGACTTAAACGGTTTAGCCCGGTGGAGCTATTAAGCGTTTCCATGTAGGAAAAGTCTGTAAGGGAAAACAGGGACATTCCGGGTCAGGCAGGGGTTGTCGGTTTTTGGATACCTCCGGGCAAAAACACGTTGGGTCAAAGGTTTTTTTCCCTGGCGACGAACGCCGCAGGGTTGGCTTTCAGCAAGGTGTCTGGAAAATATCCAACTAAATTAAAGGGTTGCGTTCGCAGTTCGGTTCTTGGATGCCCGCCCTCAATGTAGGACCTATCTGACAGTAGCATCCAGATTCTGGATTCCCAGTATGGTGAAGACTTCTCATTTATCGATTTTTATCCCGGTGCGTGTCGTTTTTTGTCTATGTAGGAGTCGCTTTCGGTCATTGACGCTTTAGCGCCGTCGGTAACAAGGCGGGGGTTGCGCCATCCCGCCCAGGTTGCTCAGCGACCGTGTTGAAGGTCATGGGCAGGGCTTGAACGAGAGGAGGTCGATGTTCTTTTTACGCAGGCTGCTCTGTGGCGACAGGCGCATGTACCATTCTCGAGCCCAGCAGGCGAGCGTCGACTCGGCTTGTTCGATACCACTCATGAAACGCGCGGCATTGACGATTCCGTTGGCCCGGGGATGCCGATGGGCCTGGTAGTGCAGCAGTGCGGTGCGCAGGTCCGGCGTTCGCGCCAGTCGATCGGCCAGCACCACGGCATCCTCGATCGCCTGTGCGGCACCTTGGCCCAGGCTGGGCAACATGGGGTGAGCCGCATCGCCCAAGAGCACCACGTGCCCATCGCAGAATTGCTCGACGGGATGGCGATCCCTGGCGTGCATTTTCAATAGCGCGCTCTCAGGGGTGGCCTCGATGGCCGCCACGACTTCCGGCGCCCAGCCGGCGTAGGCCGCGAGCACTTCCTGCTTGCTGATGTTCAAGGCAGCGTCCGCCGCGTTTTCATGATTGCAGGTGCCCCACCAATACGCCTGGCCGTTGCCGACATCGCAGAGCCCGAAGCGCTTGCCGCGGCCCCAGTAATGCGCCACGTAACCTTCGGTCATGACCGGATGGCTGAAGGGCGCCACCGCCAGCCAGGCGACATAGCCCGATGGGCGGGTCGGGGTTTCGCCGAGCATCTGTTGGCGAATCACCGAGTTCAGGCCATCGGCGCCAATCAACAGATCCGCTTCCTGAAGGCTGCCGTCTTCGAACCGCACCGTGACGCCATCGGGGCGAGGTTCATACCCGGTGCAGCGCAACCCGGTGGTCAAGGTGTCGGGCGCGAGCTGCTGCGCCAATGCACGCAGCAACAGCGGGCGCTGGATATTCACGCTGGGATGCCCCAGCTGTTCGCCAATCTCGTGGATCGGCATGCGGGTGATGGCTTCGCCCTGGTGTTTCTTGAAGAAGAAGTCGCGAATCACCTGGCCGGCCTGTTCCACCGGGAGATGGGCGTCAATCGAGTGCAACGCCGCCATGGCATTGGCCATGACGGACAAGCCGGTGCCCCCTGTGCGCAGTGTCTGCGCCGCTTCGAAGACCTTGACCTGCCAGCCCGCTCGTTGCAGTGCGATGGCGGCGGTCAACCCGCCGATACCGGCACCGGCGACAATGGCTTTTCTGGGTGCTGTCATGTTGTCTCACCTGTATCGAGCCCGGGACGACCGGGCGATGGAGTCATGCGGGGCCGTCAATGCGGCCCCGTGATCGTCGGTCATGGTCAAGCCAATGCGCCCATGGATTCGGCGTTCCTGGCCCGGGCCAGGTCCATCCGCGACTGGATGCATTGACCCACTCGCAAGATGTGCGGCTCGCGCATCATGGTCAGATGGTCGCCCTCGACGGCGACTCGCTGCACGTGCGGTGCAATCGAACGCCAGCCGCGGTACGGGTCGCGGAAGGCTGTGCCCACCAATTCGTGGGGGGCTTGCAGCACATCGGGCAGCTCGACATCCGCCGCGAACAGGGTGATAGGCAAATCCAGTGGCGGGAAGCGATAGTCCAGCAGCCCTTGCCAGTTGGCATGGAACACGCGGAACAGTTGATCGAGCGTCGCCAGGGTGATGCTCGTGTCGAAAATACCCTGGTCGATGCCGTGCTGCCGGATCGCCGTGAAGGCCTGAGGGTCGTCCAGGGCGGCGAAGTCCAGCGCGTGGTAAGCGTATTCCTTCTGGCCGTCGCCGCTGAGCAGTTCCCACATGAACCAGTTCATGAACTCGCTGCGTTCTATCTGCACCTCGCCCTGGCTGACGCGCACGATGGTGTCCAGCAAGAACACGTTATGCAGGCGCCGTCCGCGTCGCTGCAACTCGCTCGCCAGTTCATACGCCACGACGCCGCCATAGGACCAGCCGCCAATGTTCAGGGGGCCTTGCGGTGCGACTTGCTCGATGGCGTCCGCGTAGTACACCGCCTGGGCCTGCACCGATTGCAAGGGTTCACGGGCATCCCAGGTACCCGGCGCTTGCAGGGCATACAGGTGGACCTGGTCCTTGAGCACCCGCGCCAGTGCGGCATAGCACAGCACATGTCCGCCGATGGGGTGGACGAGGAACAACGTCGGACGGCGGGTGGCATTCTTGAAGTCCACCAGCGCGCCGGCGCCAGGATGTCCGGTTGCGGTCTGTTGCAACACCTGGGCGAATTCGGCGATGGTCGGCGCCTGGATGAAGTCGGACAGCGAAGGCTCCAGGCTTTGATGCCTGGCGAGCATGGCCACCAGTTGTACCGCCTTGAGCGAATTGCCGCCCAGCTCGAAGAAGTTGTCGTGGATGCTGATGCTGTCCAGGTCCAACGTTTCCTGCCAGTAGGCTTGCAGCAAATCCTCCATGGCATTGCGCGGGCCGATGAACGGACGCTGCAAGGTGGTCTGGACGTCGATCTTCTGCAAACGCTGCCGGTCGATCTTGCCCGTGGGCCCGAGGGGCAGCTTCGTGATCTTGACCAGTGTGTTCGGCACCATGTAGTCGGGCAGTGCCAGGCGCATTTCTGCTTTGAGCTGATCCAGGTCCGGCTCGCAGCCCGGCAGGGCCTGGACGAACCCCACCAGGTAACGGCTGCCATCGGTTGCCAGCTTGTCGATGACCGCCACCTGCTCGATGTCGGCCCTGAACCGTGCCGAGCCGAGCATGGCCACTTCGATCTCGCCGAGCTCGACGCGGTAGCCTCGAATCTTGACCTGGGCGTCGCTGCGGCCCTGGTACACCAGATCACCGTCGGGCAGGTAGAAACCGATGTCGCCGGTTTCATACAAGCGTCGGGTCTGGCCTTCGAGCTGGCGATAGATAAAGCGTTCGTCGGTCAGATCGGGGCGATTCCAGTAGCCATTGGCAAGGCTGGCCCCTTCGATGAACAGATCGCCCACCACGCCGACCGGGCAGGGGTTGCCGGCCCCGTCGAGGACATGCATGCGCACGCCGTCGATGGGCGTGCCGATCGGCGGCATGCTCGGCCAGGTCGCGGTCGCGCCTTCAAGTCGCAAGCGCGTGACCACGTGGGCCTCGGTCGGGCCATAGTGGTTCTCGACATGGCAGTCGCCGAGGCGATCGATCAGGTCACGGATTTCGGCGGTGATTTTCAGCTGCTCGCCAGCCACATTGATCTGGCGTAGCGATGCCGGGTGGATACCGAGCTGCAGGGCGATCTCGGCCAGGCCCTGGAAGGCGACGTACGGCAGGAACAGGCGATTGACCAGTTGCGCGTCAATAAACCTCAGCAAGCGGATGAAGTCATAGCGCAGCCCTTCGTCAATCATCACCAGCTCATGCCCGCTGGACAGGGTCGAGAAAATTTCCTGGAACGAAACGTCGAACGAAATGGGCGCGTACTGCAGCGTCTTCAGCGTATCGACATCCCGTGGCTGCTGGCGGTTTTGCCAGAGAATCATGTTGGTCAAGGCCCGGTGCGGCATGGCCACGCCTTTCGGGCGGCCGGTCGAGCCGGAGGTATAGAGCACGTAGGCGTTGTCTTCAGCCATGACGCCTGCGGCAATGGCGGCCACCCGTTGATGACTGCCGGCCAGGTCGTCGTCGAAGCCGGCGACCACGCTGTCCCAATGGCGCGTATCGGCCTGGCCGGCCAGGGTCATCGCCAGGCTCGCGGAGGCATCGGCGAACAGCACCAGTCGCGGTTGCGAGTCTTCGAGAATCAGCTGGATGCGTTCGTCCGGATAGCTCAGGTCGATCGGCACGTACGCGGCGCCGGCCTGCACGACACCGAGCAAGGCGACGATCAGGTCGGGCGAGCGCGGCATCATGATCGCGACCCGATCACCCTGGCCGATACCGTGCCGGTGCAGCCAGCCCGCCAGTTGGGCGCAAGCGTCCTGCAATTGACGATAGGACAGGCGGGCCTGGCCAAGGCTCACGGCAGTCTGCTCGCCATGCCGGGCGAAACTGTCCAGCAAGAGGCTCGACAGGTTGTCGTGGGGCAAGGCCGTCGTGGCCCTGGGCGTGGTTCGTTCGATGGGCGGCAGCCAGGCTGCAATGGTTGGTTTGGCCTCAGGGATGGCGATCATCAGTTCCAGCGTGCGCAGCAGGTAATCGGCATAGGCTTCGACCTGGCTCGTGGCGACACGGGCGGTGCGGTAGTCCATCTTCAACATCAGCGAACCGTTGGCCGGATGGCGACCCAGGGTGGTCAGCAGGTCGTAGTTGCTCGCTTCCGTCGTTTCCCAATCGGTGAGGATCTCTTCGCCTTGGGCCAGCAGGTCCTTGAGCACATAGAAGTCGACGTAGTTGAACACCACGTTCAAGGCTACGTCGGTCTCGCGATGGATCAACGCGAACGGGTAGCGCCGGTGGGGGAATACCTGGCGTTCCTGGGCAATCGTTGCCCGGATCAACGCCAGCCAGCTCGGGCCCTGGCTGCTGAAACGTACCGGCAGGGTATTGAGGAACAGGCCCAGGACCGAGGCGGCATCTTCGAATTCCGGCCGGCCATGGCTGATCACGCCACACAGCACTTCCTTTTGATTGGACATGATCGCCTGGGCGAAACCGTGGGCCGTCAGCAGGACCGCGCGCAAGGGCAGGTCGTGGGCCTGGCAGAACGCCTCGAGGCGGGCCAGGTCCGCGGCGGGCAACTCACGGTAGGCCGAGCGGTGCGGCGTCGAGTCTGGCGCCACGGCATGAATCCAGCTGGTCATGGCGGCGGCGGGGGCCTCATGCAAGTATCCGCGCCAGAACCGGCGGTGGGTCTGCGTTGCCGTGGCCTCTTGCTCCAGGACCACGAAGTCTGCCGGCGTGGTGGTCAGGGCAGGCAGTGCGTCGGCGCCAGGCACCGCGGTGTAGAGCGTGATCAGGTCGCGCATCAAGGTGGCGACGCTCCAACCGTCGAGAATCGCATGGTGGAAGCTGAAGACCAGATCGATCTCGTCCCGCGCGACGAACACACAGAATTGATACAGCGGTGCCCGATGCCAGTCTTCGCGGCAGCGCTTGCGTTCCTCCACGTAGGCGGTAATGGCCTGGGCCCGGGCATCGGGACTCAGCGGGCGTACGTCGATGACCTGCACGGGAGGCTCGACCGTCGCGTGCACCCGGGCCATGGGCACCTCGGCGTGACCGATATCGAACGACATGCGCAAGGCCGGATGACGGCGGATCAAGGCGGCGCAGGCCCGTTCCCAGGCCGGCGCATCCCAAGGCAGGCGCAAGCGGTAGCGGAAGATGTCGTGATAGATCGCCGAGTCCGGGTGCATCATCGAGTGATAAATCATCCCGACTTGCAACTGCGAAGCGGCAAACACGTCATCGAACACGCCTTCACTGGCCAGGCGGATCGCTGCCGGGACCTGGGCGAAAGGCTTCACGTGGGTCAAGGGTTCGAGCCCGCTGGCTGATGTTTGCCCAGCCTGCAGGACCTCGGCCAACTGGGCGATGGTCGGGGACTGGTAAACCTGCGCCAGGGTCAACGCAATGCCTCGTTCACGGGCGTTGATTTGCAAGTGAATGACTTTCAGGGAGTCGCCACCGAGCATGAAGTAGTTGTCATGGATGCCCAGCGTCGAGCGCTTGAGGTTGTCCCGCCATAGCTCGGCGAGCAGCTGCTCCAAGGCGGTGCGTGGCGCTGTCGTATCGCAGCCCTGAGTGGCGGAAGGCTCGGGGAGGGCCTTGCGGTCCAGCTTGCCGTTGACACTCAGCGGGAACTGCTCGAGCGCCATCAGATGCCTGGGCACCATGTAGTCGGGGACCCGTTGACGCAAGGTTTCCTGCAGTGCTTGCGGGGATGGCGAGCATCCAGGTTCGCTCACCCAATAGGCGTTGAGGTACGCATCACCGGCCTCCTGGCGGGCGATCACGACCACATCCTTGACCCCTTCGCACGCAAGCAGGTGGGCTTCGATCTCGCCCAGTTCGATGCGCAGGCCGCGAATTTTCACCTGGAAATCGTTGCGTCCCAAGTATTCGAGGCTGCCATCGGGCAACCAACGCCCGAGGTCACCGGTCTTGTACAGCCGGGCCTGGGACTCGCTGCGGAAGGGGTCGTGGATGAACCGTTCGGCCGTCAGTTCGGGACGGTTCAGGTAGCCCCGGGCGACGCCGATGCCACCGATGTGCAACTCGCCGGCCACCCCCGGCGGCAGCTGTTGCAGGTTCCCATCAAGGACATGCATCTGGATATTCGCGATGGGGCGGCCGATCGGTACGATGCCGTCGTGCGCATCGTGCCGGCAATGCCATGCGGTCACGTCGATGGCCGCTTCGGTGGGGCCATAGAGATTGTGCAACTGCACCCTCGGCAAATATTCGAAAAAGCGCGTCTGCAAGGCATGGGGCAAGGCTTCGCCGCTGCACAGGACTTTCTGGAGCGCGGATAGGCGCTGCGGCTCCACCTGATCGAGAAAGACCTGCAACATCGATGGGACAAAATGCAGCAGCGTGATGCCGGCGCTCGCCATGATGTCCATCAAGTAGCGCGGGTCCTTGTGCCCGTCGGGGGCGGCGACGATCAGTTGCGCACCGCTGAGCAATGGCAGGAAAAACTCCCAGACCGACACATCGAAACTGAACGGGGTCTTTTGCAGGATCCGGCTGTGTTCATCGACGCCATAGGCATCGCGGGCCCAGAGCAAGCGATTGACCACCCCGTCATGCTGGTTCATCACGCCCTTGGGCAAACCGGTGGAGCCGGAGGTGTAGATGACATAGGCCAGGTGCCGAGGCGTCAGCCCGAGCGCGGCGGCGTCCGGGTTGTGCGTCGGTTGTCGGGACAGTGCTTCAGGCTCGGCATCCAGGCACAACACCGGCACCGTCACGGCGGGCAGGCTGGCCAATAAGCCTTGGCTGGTGATCAGCGCACAGGGCGCGCTGTCGCTGAGCATATGGCTCAAGCGGTCGGCAGGATAACCTGGGTCCAGCGGCACGTAGGCGGCACCCGCCTTGAGAATGCCCAACAGGCCGACCACCATCTCCAGGCTGCGCTCCATGCAGATGGCCACGCGATCGTCGCGGCCAACACCGGTTTCCAGCAGGGCATGGGCCAGGCGGTTGGCCTGGCGATTCAACGCGTCATAGGTCAGCGCCTGGTCCGCGAAGCGCACCGCGATCGCGTCGGGGCGAGCGGCGACCTGGGCTTCGATCAATTGATGGAGCAGCACATCCTTGGGGTAGTCGATGCCGGTGCGATTCCATTCCTTGAGCAGTTGTCGCTCGGCGGGCGGCAGCGGGTCGAGGGCCATGACCGACACGTCGAAATCAGCGGCCACGCCTTCCAGGATGTTCATGAAGCGGTGTTGCAGGGCTTCGATCTGCGGCGCGTCGAAATACGCCTCGTTGTAGATGAAGTGCATCCACACATCGTCTTCCGGCGCGGACTCGCGCACGTGCATCGCCAGCGGGATCTGTTCGTAGCCATTGCTGAGCTTGACCGGTTGTGCCGGCGCTGGCCCGTACCAGGTGTCCTGGTCCTGTTCGTACGACACCACCACGTCGAACAACTGGCGCCGGCCCTGGTTCTGCAAGCCGAGTTCGCGGTTGAGCTCGCTCAGCGGAAAGCGCTGGTAGCGATAATCCTGCTTGAGCGTCAGGGCAATCTTGCCGACCAGGTCGCTGAAACTCAGGTCGGTGCCCAGGCTCAGGCGGACCGGGCTCATGCCGACGAACAAGCCCATCGTGGCCTTGTGGGCGGCATTGGCGCGGTTGAGGATGGGCAGGCCGATGACGATTTCATCCCGTTGCTCGGTGCGCGCAAAGTAGCTGTACAACACCCCCAGCATGACGTGGAAGACCGTCGCCTGGCCCGTGGCCTTGGCGTTTTCGCCGAGGCGGTTATAAAGCGCCCGCGGCAAGCGCCAGGCATGGTTCTGGCTGGGCGCCAGGCGCTGGCCGAACTGACCCGGCTGACGGGGCGCGAGCAGGGGCTCGGGCAACGTGCGGTATTTCTCCATCCAGTATTGGCGCTGGCGCTGGAACGAAACCGAGTCTTTGCTGGCGACTTGCTGCTCGACATAGGCTTGATAGGTCGGTGCCGTCGTCGTGTTTTGCGCCTGGTCGTGCAGGGCGGTATAGGCCTGGCTGAGTGTTCGGCCAATCATGGCGAAGGACCAGCCATCGATGATCAAGTGGTGGCAATTGACGAAGCAGTAGTGGAGGCCTTCACGGACCTTGACCAGGTCCGCGCGCACCAGCAGCCCATCGTCAAAGGAAAACGGGGTCTGCAGCTTGGCCTGCAGCAAGGCCAATGCGCTGGCCTCCGGGTTGGCATGGCCCGAAACGTCGTGCAGCCCCAGCGGGACGTCTACCGGCCCAAGGAAGCGTTGGCGCGGCAGAGGGTGTTCGGCCGAGCCCGGCACGAGTTGGATCCGCAGGGCATCGTGGCCGTTGACGACCTGGTTGAAGGCCGTCTGCAACAGTGCGGCATCGACCTTACCATTGATACGGGCATAACCGCCGATGTTGTACAGCGGGCTATCGGCGTGTAGCACCTGGTCCAGCCAGATGTCCAGTTGCGGAGTGGTGAGGGGATACAGTACTCGCTCTGCGTTCGACGCGGGCAGGGTCTGGGGCATGGTGCTCTCCGTGGGCCGATCCGGTGGCCCGATGAAACGAATGAAAAAAAAGATGCCGTCAGGCCGTGATGCTGTTCACTCGAGAAAAGTGCTAGTCCTGTGGCGAGGGAGCTTGCTCCCGCTGGGCTGCGCAGCAGCCCCCAAAACGGCCATCGCGGTGTTTCAGGTTGATTGTGGGCAGCTTCCTTGGGGCTGCTGCGCAGCCCAGCGGGAGCAAGCTCCCTCGCCACAGGCCACTCATCGACTCGTGATTACGCGACGCGATACGTGGCGGCTCTGCGGGCGACGGCCTCCACTTGCAGCGCTGCCGCTTCGCGGGCGCTGTCGCCAGGAGGCATCAGTTGGCTGTAGCGGTCGCAACTGGCGCGTACCTCATGACTGTTGAGCACCGTGTCCAGGGCCGTCGCCAATGACTCGGCGCAGGCCGGTGCGAAGACTTGCAAGCCGCACCCCAGGCGCTGCATTCGCGCTGCATTGTCGAAATGGTCATGGGCAAATGGCGTGACGATCTGTGGCACCCCGGCGGCGATTGCCAAGGCCGTGGTCCCGACGCCGCCGTGATGCACCAGGGCCGCTGTGTGGGGCAGGATGCGGCTCATGGGGACATAAGGCCTGACCAGGATCCTGCCGTCGCTGGACAACGAGGGGTCTACCGCCTGGCTGGTCAGGAACACGCCGCGGCGGTCGATCGACTTCAACGCTTGGGCCGCAGCGGCGAAATACTGTGCGGCATTGACCGTCGTCGAACCCGGGGTAAACACCACCGGCGGGGCCACGCTCAAAAAGTCCTCCAGTTCGGCGTCTGGCGCCTCGAAGCCGGACTCATCGAATAACGGGAACCCGGTCAGTACCGTCTGGGCAGGCCAGTCTTGTTGGATCGGGGCGAACCAGTCCGCAAACAATCCCAACACCCGGTCAGGCGAGGAAATCCACCGACTGATGATGCGCTTGACCGGGGGTAAGCCCAATTCGCGGCGGAAGCTGTTGAGCTCAGGCTTCATGAGCCGATCGAGGAAGGCATGTTCGATGACCCCCAGTAGCAGGCGCCTCAAGGGATACGGTACGAAGGTTGGCAGGTTCGTTCCCGGTGGATGGACGGGGCGCGCAAGGGGCGACCAGATGGCGAACGGTGTGACCTGGCCTGTGACCAGTGGGATGCCGTGCCGTTCCTGAAGCAGGCGGGCGGAAAACGCCCACAACGAACCCAGCATGACGGTGTCGTCGTCGCACGCCTGTTCCAGTAGCCGATACTGTTCGCGCAACGTGCCGCCGACGGTTTTCCATAGGGTGGGCAGTGACGTGCGCGGATGCCACAGCGCCGGGTCAGCCATGACGGCTCGATATTCCTCGCGGGTGCCCAGGGGCAGGAACTTGAAGCCGCAGCGCTCGATCACCGGCGCGAACACCGCGCTGGCGCAAAAGGTTATCCGATGCCCGCGCGCGGCGAGGGTGCGGCCGATCCCGATAAATGGGTGAACGTCACCGGCTGAGCCGATGGCCGTAATGATCACATGCATAAGGCTCCCTTTTAGAGTGATCGTGCGATGGGTGACAGTCCTGACCGGCGGGCGATCGGACATCGCCTGTGGATTCCATCCACAGAAACGATTCAGCTTGAGGGGTTATTTAAGCGGTTGCAGGTAGGAAACGTCTGTAGCGGAAAACGGGGACATTCCAGCCCGCAGATCAGGGGGTGAAACCTTGTGGTGAATGCAAAACTCATCACACCCCAGATTCCCTGTGGGAGCGAGCCTGCTCGCGATAGCGGTGGGTCAGCTTGCATCAGCATTGACTGTGCCGCCGCCTTCGCGAGCAGGCTCGCTCCCACAAGGGGCTTGTGGTGAATTACCAAATTCCATCAACACCCAGAATCCCTGTGGGAGCGAGCCTGCTCGCGATAGCGGTGGGTCAGCTTGCAACGATGCCGAATGTGCCGCCGCCATCGCGAGCAAGCCCGCTCCCACAAGGGGCTTGTGGTGAATTACCAAATTCCATCAACACCCAGATTCCCTGTGGGAGCGAGCCTGCTCGCGAAAGCGGTGGGTCAGCTTGCAACGATGCTGAATGTGCCGCCGCCTTCGCGAGCAAGCCCGCTCCCACAAGGGGCTTGTGGTGAATTACCAAATTCCATCAACACCCAGATTCCCTGTGGGAGCGGGCTTGCTCGCGAAAGCGGTGGGTTGGCTTCCACATCCTGGGCTGCCCAGCGAATCGCTCGCAGGACAGCCCAAACCGGTTATGACGTGGCGACTGCTTTCAAGGCCAGGGACATCGCCTCGCCCAGCTTGGCCACATGGGGCGCCTTGACCAGTGTGTTGTGGGTGCCGGGCAGTGGCGTCACGCTCACCTGGTCGGCCAGCAACGCACGCCAGCCCAGGGTCGGGTCGCTGCGTTGCTGTTCGCTCGCGGTGAACAGCGACACCTTGAGCGGGCTGGGTGGGCTGACGTAGGCGCCGATGGCGAGTCGCATCCGATAAGCCACTTGCAGATGCGTGCGCAGCAGGACGGCGTCGATGTCGTGTGGCAACTCCTCCGGTAGCAGGCGGTGGCTGGTGCACAGCGCCAGCATGGCGTCGATGTCCGAGTGTTCCGCCAGCGCGGTCAGTTGCTGCAACAATCCTGGATCGACCTGCTCGGGCAACCAGGCCATCAGGAACTGCGCTTCACTGATCGATTGTTCGGGCACCGGATCCGGGCGCGCCGACGCATCGATGATGCCGAGGAACTCCACGGCCTCACCACCGGCTTGCAGTTGACGGGCCATTTCATAGGCGATCAGGCCACCGGCCGACCAGCCGGCGATCCGGTACGGACCTTGTGGCTGGAGCTGACGGATGGTCGTCAGGTAACGCGTTGCCATGGCCGGTACATCGGACAGCGGTGCCTCGCCGGCCACCAAGCCACTGGCTGCCAAGCCATAGACCGGTACCTGGGGATCGAGCGCTGGCGCCAGGTCCCGCGCATATTGCACTTCGCCGCCCAAGGGATGGACCAGATACAACGGCCGCTGGGAACCCGTACGGCGGATCGGCACCAGATTGCGCTGGGCACTCGGCCGGGATTGGCCGTCGAGGGTCCTGGCGAAACCGGCGATGGTCGGCTCGACGAACAGGTCGCGCACGGCGATCGGTTTACCGAGGACTTTGCGCAGGCGAGAGGCCATTTGCACCGCCATCAGCGAAATGCCGCCGAGGCTGAAGAAGTCGTCGTGGCGACTGATTCGCTCCTGTTTGAACAGGTCCTGCCAGAGGGCCGCAATGGCGATCTCGGTGTCGCCTTGAGGCGCTTCATAAGGCAACGGCGCAGGGCCGTCTTCGACAGTGGCGGGTTGGACGATGGCATTGGCCGAGCGCACCAGCGGCGGCGTGTTTTGCAACAACTGGCCGATGGACTGCTGTGGATCGCTCACCAGGTTTTCCAAGACGCTGGCAAAGAGTCCGGCGATGTTCTGCACGGTGGCGATGTCGAACAGATCGTTGGCGTATTGCAGGCTGCCACCGATGCGCTCGCCATTGTCGATCAGCGACAGTGACAGGTCGAACTGCGTGGTGTTGTGCGGGCTGGCCAGGGTTTGCACCTCAAGCCCTGGCAGTTGCAGCGGCGCCGGTGGCGTGTTGTCCAGGCTCAACATCACCTGGAACAACGGGCTGTGGCTCATGCTTCGCGTCGGTTGCAGGGCGCTCACCACCTGCTCGAAAGGCAGGTCCTGGTGATTGTACGCAGCCAGGGTCAGGTCCTTGATTCGCCCCAGCAGTTCGTCGACGCGGGTGTCGCGCTCGGTGGTGACTCGCAACGCCAGGGTGTTGGCGAAGAAACCGATCAATGCCTCCAGCTCCGGACGCTGACGGTTGGCCACCGGTGTGCCGACCACCACATCGTGTTGGCCGCTCAGATGACTCATCAGCACCGACCAGCCCGCTAGCAAGACCATGAACAACGTGGTGCCCCGGGCCTGGCTGAACGTACGCAGGTCGGCGCTGAGGGCGGGTGAAAAGCCGCACTCGATGATGCCGCCGGTATAGCGCTGGATCGCCGGGCGCGGACGGTCCAGCGGCAGGTTCAGCAGCACGGGTGCGCCTTCCAGGTGTTGCCGCCAGAAGTCGATCTGCGCTTGCAGCGCCGGGCCTTCAAGGGATTGTCGTTGCCAGGCGGCATAGTCCACGTACTGCAACGCCAGGGGCGGCAACGGGTCTTTCTGGCCTTGGGTGAAGGCGTTGTAGAGCACGCTGACCTCACGGGCCAGCACGCTGTTGGACCAACCGTCGGAAACGATGTGGTGCAAGGTGATGAACAGCACATGTTCGTCATCGGCCAATTGCGCCAGGTGGCCGCGCAGCAGTGGTCCGCTGTGCAAGTCGAACAGTTGCGTGGCGTTGACCTGGCCGAGGTGCTCAAGGGTGGCCTGGCGTTCAGCGGGGGCGATGGTGCGCAGGTCCTGCTGCTCCAACCGGAAGCCATGGTCGGCCGGCGCGATTTTTTGCAAGGGCTCGTCGTCCACCAGCTCAAACCGCGTGCGCAAGGTTTCGTGACGCGCTACCAGGCGGTCGAGGGTCGCTTGCAACGCCGGTTTGTCCAGCGTTCCCTTCAGGCTCAAGGCCAATGGCAGGTGATAGGCCGCGCCCGCCGCGTGATCCAAATGATCGAGGAACCACAACCGCTGTTGCGAGAAGGACAACGGCAGGCGCCCGGCGCGATTGGCCAAGGGAATCGACACGGCCTCGGTGGGCGAGGCCGCGTGTACCAGGGCGGCGAGGCCACGCACGGTCGGCGCGTCGAACAGTTCGCGCAGGGTCAGCCGTGCGCCCAGCTTGCGCCGCAGCCGCGACAGCAGTTGTACGGCGAGCAGCGAATGGCCACCGAGTTCAAGGAAACCGTCGTGACGACCGACCTGGTCCAGGTGCAGCAAACCTTTCCAGATCTCGGCAATGGCGATTTCGGTGTCGCCCTGGGGCGCCTCGTAGGTTTTGCTGGCCAGGGAGTCCTGGCCGGGGGCCGGCAAGGCGCGGCGATCGAGCTTGCCGTTGGCGGTCAGGGGCAGGGCATCGAGGTGGACGAAGGCGCTGGGCACCATGTACTCCGGCAGGCCGCTCAGCAACGCGCTACGCAGTTGCTCGGCCGGGATCGGTTCACCGCAGACATAGGCGACCAGCCGCTTGCTGTCCCCATCGCCTTGGCTGTCCTCCCGGGCGATGACGACGGCCTCGCGGATACCTGGATAGGCCACCAGGGCGTTCTCGATCTCCCCCAACTCGATGCGGAAGCCACGGATCTTCACCTGGAAATCATTGCGCCCCAGGTATTCCAACGTGCCGTCGGCCAGCCAACGCCCGAGGTCGCCGGTCTTGTACAGCCGTGCGTTCGGCGCGGTGCTGAACGGGTCGGCAATAAAACGTTCGGCGCTCAGTTCCGCTCGGTTCAGGTAACCCCGCGCCACGCCGGCGCCGCCAATGTGCAGCTCGCCAGCCACGCCCAACGGCGTCGGTTCCCCACGGGCATCGAGCACATGCACTTGGACGTTGGCAATCGGCCGGCCAATGCTCGGGCGTTCGCCGAGGTCGCGGATCAGGTCGATGGTGGCGTCCACCGTGCATTCGGTCGGGCCGTACATGTTGTAGAAGCGGATGCTCGGGCAGTCGCGCAACTTCGTCCAGGTCGCGGCATTGATCGCCTCGCCGCCGAGCAGCACGCTCACCGGTTGGTAGCGGCTGCGTTCCAGCAGGCCGGCGGCGAGCAGAGTATCGAGCTGCGATGGCGTGGAGTCGAAGGCGTGCACCTGGTGCTGTTCGAGGAAGTCCAGTAGTTCATGGCCGCTGGCACGGATCAGTTGCGGGATGATCACCAGCCGGTGGCCGGAGAACAGCTGGGAAATGCCCTTGATCGACATGTCGAAGAAGAACCCGGCGTTCAGCGCCACGGTGGCTGGGCTCGGGCAGTGCTGGTGGGTGGTGCGGGTCAGCACTTGCCAGAAGTTGAACACCGAACGGTGTTCTACCATCACACCCTTGGACTGGCCGGTGGAACCGGAGGTGTAGATCACATAGGCCAGGTGTTCGGCGGTCAGGCCCGCTACCTGCGGATTCGCATCGCAATCAGCGTCATCCGCCGCTTGCAGCGACTCATGGGTATCAAGCAACAGCAGCGGGAGCTCGCCCGCTGGCAACGACAGGGCTGACTGGGTCAACAGCGCCCGTGGCTGGCTGTCGTTGAGCATGAAGGCCATGCGCTCGGCGGGATGGGCCGGGTCGATGGGCACGTAGGCGGCGCCAGCCTTGAGCACGCCGAGCAGGCCGACGATCATGTCCAGGCTGCGCTCGGCACAGACGGCGACACGCTGATCGGGCTCGACACCGAGGGCGAGCAACTGCCGGGCCAGGCGGTTGGCGCGGCGATTGAGCTGGCGGTAGGTCAGTTGCTGTTCTTCGCAGACCAGGGCCACGGCGTCGGGGTTGGCCTGGACCTGGGTTTCGAACAGGTGATGGATCGGTTGCGCGGCGCCGAAATCGCTGGTGGTGCGGTTGAAGTCCGTCAGCAGCAATTGCCGCTCGCTGGCGGGCAGCACGTCCAATTGGCTGGCGAGGCGTTCCGGGGCCTGTTCCAGGGCTTCGACCAATGCGCCCACGGCGTGGGCGAGATAATCGGCGATGCGTTGCGGGTCGATGCCGGTGATGGATTGGGCGGTCAGGGAGAACCCGTCGCCCACATTCGCCACGGCAATTTCGATGGGGTAGTTGGTGCGGGTTTCGGAGGCGATGAAATGCATGCCTTCGTGGTCGCCCATGTCCTCGACGTTTTCCCCGGACGCGTTCACCAGGTCGCCATGGCGGCAGTTGAGGATCACCGTGAACAAAGGCAACGAGGCATCCACCGCACTGCAACGCTGGGCGAGGGCCAGGGACGCCTGTTCGTGGGTCAGCAATTCACTCAGTTGCTGGTAGGCGTCGCGGACAATGTCGCCGACGGTGTTTTGCTGCAGGCGAATGCGCATCGGCAGGGTGTTGATGAACATTCCCAATGCGTGGTCGGCACCGGCGGTGCCTTGGGAGCGGCCCGACAGCACCGTGCCGAAGATCCCGTCGTCGCGTCCGCTGGTTGCCGCCACCACCAGGCCCCAGGCCGCATGGAACAGCACGGAGGTGGGCACGCCTTGCTGGCGTGCCATGCGATGCACCTGGGCGCTGAGCGCGTCGCCCAGGTGTTTCACGGCGCGCTTGATCCCGGCGCCGTTGCCTCGGACATCCAGCACGCCGTAAGGCGCGGTGGTGGCGTCGACATCGGCCAGCAAGCGACGGAAATAGGCTTCGTGATCGGCCTGGGACACGCTGGCGGCCTGGGCGATGAAGTTACGATAAGGCTGGGAGGGCGGCAGGCTGTCGGCCTGACCGGCCAGGATCGCCTGAATTTCCAGCATGATCAGGCGCAAGGTGACGTTATCGCTGACCAGGTGATGGTCGAGCAACGCCAGCAACCATTGGGCCTGGGGCTCGTCGTAAATGATGTACGCCGCGATCAGCGGCGCTCGCTGCAAGTCGAGTCGCAGGTGATGGGTATCGGTATGCTCGCGCAGGGTCTGCAAGGCGTCTTCGCCAGGGACGCAGTCCAGGGTCACCATCGGCAGTTGCGCCTGGCGATGCACCACTTGCACCGGCTGCGGCAAGCCGTGCCAGCGCAGGGCAGTGCGCAGGATGTCATGACGGTCGATGACCACCTGCACGGCGGCAAGGAAGTCGTCGAGCACCTGGCGACGGCTGAACGTCACCACGGTGCGCATCAGGTAGGCGTCGCCTTCGGACTGCAACAAATGGTGGAACAGGATGCCTTCCTGCAGTGACGACAGCGGGTAGATGTCCTGCACGTTGGCGGCCCCGCCCGGCACGTCGGCGACGATCTGCTCGATTTCCCCCTGGGTGAGGGTCACCAGCGGCAGCATCTGCGGTTCGATGGCCGTGCAGTCGGCCGGGATCAGGTTGGCCGGGACGACCCGTTGGGCGTTGCTGCCACCGGCCAGGACCGTGGCCATGGCCTTGAGAGTCGGCGCGGCAAACACCGTGCGAACATCCAATTGCAGGTCGGCCTGGCGCAGGCGCTCGATCAGGCTGATGACCAGGAACGAGTGGCCCCCCAGTTCGAAGAAGTGATCCTGGCGACCCACCCGTTCAACCCCGAGCAGTTCCTGCCAAGCGTTGGCCAGGGTGCGTTCGATGTCGCCCAGGGGCGCTTCGTAGTGCTGGCTCGCGGCGGCGGACAAGTCCGGCGCCGGCAAGGCATTGCGGTCCAGCTTGCCGTTGGTGGTCAACGGCCAGGCGTCCAGGATCACGAAGGCGCTGGGCAGCATGTGTTCGGCCAGCACGTCGGCCAGTTGGCTACGCAGCGCCGAAGACTCAAGGACGCCGCCGTCATGGGCGATCAGGTACGCCACCAGGCGTTTGTCGCCAGGCGAGTCCTCGCGCACGATCACCAGGGCTTCGCGCACGTGTGGCAGGGCCAGCAGTTGGGCTTCGATTTCCCCCAGCTCGATGCGGAAACCACGGATCTTGATCTGCGAATCGTTGCGGCCCACGTAGACGACGCCGCCGTCGGCGCGGTAGCGGGCGATGTCACCGGTGCGGTACAAGCGTGCGCCGGGCGCCACGGCATAAGGATCGCTGATGAACCGTTCGGCATTGAGGGCGTCACGGTTCAGGTAATGCCGGGCCACCCCGGCGCCGCCAATGTAGATCTCGCCATCGACGCCCACCGGCACCGGTTGCTGGTACTCGTCGAGGATGCGCAGGCACAGGTCGGGCAGGGGCGGGCCGATCAGGCTGGGCGCGCCGCTGTCGATTTCCATTTGGCTGATTGGGTAATACGTGGCGTGCACGGTGATTTCGGTGATCCCGTACATGTTCACCAGACGGGTGCGCGACAGGGCGGTGCGCGCGGTCCAGGGCCGCAGGCTGCGAAAATCCAAGGCCTCGCCGCCGAAGATCACTTCACGCAGGGCATGTTCCTGGTCGCTGCGCTCGCGGGCTTCGATGAACTGGCGGAAGGCGCTCGGCGTCTGGTTCAGGACGGTGACCCGCTGCTGGCAGACCAGCCCGTAGAAATCATCGGGCGAACGCGCCACCTCGCTGGGCACGATCACCAGCTTGCCGCCGTAGCTCAGCGCGCCCCAGATTTCCCAGACCGAGAAATCGAAGGCAAAGGAATGGAACAGGGTCCAGACATCGTCGCGACCGAAATCGAACAGCCCGGCGGTGGTGTCGAACAGCCGCGCGACATTGCCGTGTTCCACCAGCACGCCCTTGGGCAGTCCGGTGGAACCCGAGGTGTAGATGACGTAGGCCAGGTGCCGCGACGTCAGGCCCAGGGTATCGGCATCGGGGTTGTGGTCCAGGGATGCATCGGCTCGATCATCGGCGGCAACGTAATCGACCAGGTCCACCACCGGCACTTGATGTTCAGGCAAGGCGTCGAGGCAGGCCGATTGCGCCAACAAGGCCACCGGCGCGCTGTCCGCCAGCAGATAGCCGAGGCGTTCGCTGGGGTAGGCCGGGTCCAGCGGCACGTACGCACCGCCGGCCTTGAGCACGGCCAATACCGCGCAGACCATTTCCACCCCGCGCCGGGCCAGGATCGCGACTCGATCATCAGGGCGTACGCCCTGGGCGAGCAACGCCTGGGCGATGCGGTTGGCCCGGCGGTTGAGGTCTTGATAGCTCAGTTGCTGTTCGCCAAACACCAAGGCGATGGCCTGGGGGTGAGCGGCGGCCAATTGTTCGAAGCGCTGGTGGATCAGCCACCCGGGAGCGCATGTTGCCTTGGGCGGCAGCGTCGCCGGCGAGGCCTGGCGCTGTGCCGGGCTGAGCAACGGCAGGCTGAGCACCGGTTGTTCGTCCGCTTCGACCAGCGCCTCCAGCAGCGTTTGGAAATGCTGGGCAAAACGCTCCACGGTGGAGCGGTCGAACAGGTCGCTGGCGTATTCGATTACCCCGGCCAGGGTGCCGCCGTCGTTGCCCAGGGTCAGCATCAAGTCGAATTGCGCGGTTTCATGGGCCTGGGCCACAGGCATCAGGGTCAGCCCGGGCAGGCTCAGTTCACCGCCGCCCGGGGTGTTGTCCAGTGACAGGGCGACCTGGCACAGCGGGTTGTGGCTCAGCGAACGCGGCGGTTGCACGGCTTCGATGACTTGTTCGAAGGGAATGTCCTGGTTTTCGTAGGCCGCCAGCGTCGTTTGTTTGATCTGTTCGAGCAGCGCTGGCACGCTCGGGTTTTCCGTCAGGTTCACCCGCAGGGCCAGGGTGTTGACGAAGAAACCGATGAGGTTTTCGGTTTCGGTGCGCCCGCGGTTGGCGGTCGGCACACCGATGACCACGTCGCGCTCGTTACCCAGGCGCGCCATGAGCACCGACCAGGCGCTGAGCAACGTCATGAACAAGGTGACGTTGTGCTGTTGGCAGAAGCGTTCCAGGCGCTCGCGCAACGCCGGGGCGATCGCCACCGGGACGTCGCCGCCGCGATAACTTTGCATCGCCGGGCGCGGGCGGTCGGTGGGCAAGGACAGCAAGGCCGGGGCGCCGCCGAGGTGCTCGCGCCAGAAATCCGCCTGGCGGTTGAGGCGTTCACCGTTCAGGGCCTGGTGTTGCCAGGCCGCGTAGTCGGCGTATTGGATCGGCAGGGCGGGCAACGGGTCGGCCTGGTCTTGGCTGAAGGCCTGGTAGAGAGCGGCCAGCTCCTTGACCAGGACACCGACCGACCAGCCGTCGGAGATGATGTGGTGTTGGGTGATCAGCAGGATGTGCTCATCGTCGGCCAGGCGCAGCAGGCGGCCGCGAATCAGCGGGCCCCGGGCCAGGTCGAACGGCGCCAGGGCTTCGCTGTTGCCGATACGGGCCGCGCTGAGGCTGGCCTGCTCATAAGGCAGCGCGCGCAAGTCCTGTTCGCCGAGGGCAAAGCCGCAGTCTGGCGCGGCGATGATTTGCACCGGTTGCTCGCCACGGCGTTCGAAGGTGGTGCGCAGGCTCTCGTGACGTACCACCAGGCGATCCAGGGCCGCCTTGAGCGCGGCCTGATCGAGTTCGCCGCGCAGCAGCAGGGCGGCGGGCATGTGATACGCGCTGCCCGCGCCAGCGTCGAGCTGGTCGAGGAACCACAAGCGTTGCTGGGCAAACGACAGCACCAGAGGCTCGTTGCGGTCTGCCTGGCCGATGGTCTCGGTGCCGGGGCTGTGCAGTCCGCCCACGACCCTTGCCAATTCCTCCACGGTGGGATGGCTGAACAGTTCGCGCAGCATCAGTTCGCCGCCCAACTGCTGGCGGACCCGGGAAACCAGTTGCGCGGCCAGCAGCGAGTGGCCGCCCAACTCAAAGAAACTGTCGCTGCGTCCAACGCGTTCGAGGCCCAGCAATTCTTGGAAGATCTGCGCCAGGGCGGTTTCGGTGGACCCTTGCGGCGCGGCATAACCGCGCTCGGACATGGCGTCCAGGCTTGGTGCCGGCAGCGCGTCCTGATCCAGCTTGCCGTTGGCGGTGAGCGGGTAGGCCGGCAGGCTGACAAAGGCACTGGGGATCATGTAGTCGGGCAGTGTGGCGCCCAACTGCTTGCGCAATGCCGCCACTTGCAGCACCGAACCCGTTTCAGGGATCAAGTAGGCGATCAGGCGCTTGTCCTGGCTCGCGTCTTCGCGGGCCAATACCCGCGCTTCCCGCACCCCTTCACAGGCCAGCAGCTTGGCTTCGATCTCCCCGAGTTCGATGCGGAAACCGCGAATCTTCACCTGGGCGTCGATTCGGCCCAGGTGAACGATGTCACCATTGTCCAGCAGCTTGCCCAGGTCCCCGGAGCGGTACAGGCGTTCGCCGGGCCGGAACGGGTCGGCAATGAAACGTTCGGCGCTCAAGGCCGGACGGTTCAGGTAACCACGACCCACCCCCAGCCCGCCGACACAGATTTCACCCGCCACGCCCACCGGCAGCAGCCGTTGATGGGCATCGAGCACGTAGGCCACGGTGGTCGGGATCGGCCGCCCGACATTGGAGATGCCGGCGGCGATGTCCGCCGCGCCAATGGCCTTGTAGGTCACGTGCACGCAGGTTTCGGTGATGCCGTACATGTTCACCAGTGCCACATGTCCGAAGGCACAGTGGAAGGCGTCGAGCTTGCCCGGTTCCAGGCTCTCGCCACCGAAGATCACATAGCGCAAGCGTTCCAGGCGCACCTGTGGCGTCGAGAGGGCGGCGGCGCTGAGTTGCAGGAACGCCGACGGCGTCTGGTTCAGCACCGTCACCTGCTCGCTTTCAAGGAAACCCAGCAGTTCCACCGGATCGCGGCGCAGGGCCTCGGGCACCAGGCTCAGGCGCGCCCCGTAGAGCAGGGCGCCGAAGATTTCCCATACCGAGAAATCGAAGGCGTTGGAGTGAAACAACGACCAGACATCGTCGGCGCTGAACTGGAAGTCCAGCCGATTGTTGTGCAGCAGGCGCACGACGTTGCGGTGTTCGAGCAGGGCACCCTTGGGTTCTCCGGTGGAACCCGAGGTGTAGATCACGTAGCAGAGGTGGTTTGCCGCACTGAGGTTAGGCAGGTTGGCGGCGCTGACGGTGCTCTGCGTGGCGACATCGAAGACTTCAATGCCGAGTTCCTGCAGCGCCAGGCCCATGTCCTGGCGGGCGATGGCCTTGCCTGCGCCGCTGTCGCGCAGCACATAGGCAATGCGCTCCTGGGGTGAACTCGGATCGATGGGCACGTAGGCAGCGCCGGCCTTGAGCACTGCCAGGGTGGCGACGATCATCTGCACCGAGCGCTCCAGGGCGATGGCTACCAGCTCCTGGGGCTGCACGCCGGCCGCCCGCAGGCGACGGGCGAGGCGGTTGGCCTGTTCGTTGAGCTGTCGATAGCTCAGCCGCTCCTCGCCCAGGTTGACGGCGATGCGGTCCGGGTATTGGCGCGCCTGTTCCTCGAAAATCTGATGCAAGGTCAGGGTGTCGGGCCAGGCCGCTTCGCTGTCGTTGAAATCGAGGATCTGCCGTTGGCGTTCGGCGGCGTCCAGCAGCGGGACGTCATCGACACGCTGCTGCGAGTCCTCGACGAAGGCTTCCAGCAGGCGCACGTAATGGCGCATCAGTTGCTGGATGAACGCCGCGTCGAAGAACTCAGCGTTGTACACCAAGTGCCCGGCCCACTGCGACTCATCGGCCGTGATCAGCAGGTGCAGGTCGTTCTTGCCGTAACCCAGGTTGGTTTCCAAGGTCGTGACCGCCAGGCCCGCTACCAGCGTGTTGCGGTCGGCGCTGCGCTGGAAATTGAAGAGCACGTCGAACAGCGCGGTACGGCTCATGTCCTTGGCCGGGTTGAGGGCCAGCACCAGTTGGTCGAACTGCATGTGCCGGTGCCGCTGGCCCTGGGTCAGGTTGTTGGCGGTCTGTTCCCAGAGCTGTTGCAAGGTCGTGTTGCTGTCGCACCGGCCGCGCATGACCAGCAGGTTGTCCAGCGGCCCGACGACATCCCGCAAGGCCGGTTCACGGCAGGCGGCCGTGGTGCCGATCACCAGTTCATCGTGGCCGGCGTAGCGGCGCAACAGCGCGGTGAATGCGCTCAGGGCCAGGCTGTCGCTGCTGACGCCGACCTCTCGGGCCAGCGCGTCGAGACGCCTTGCCAGTGCCGGTTCGAGGGTGAAGCCGTGGGTGGCTTCGGCAAACACATGCACCGCCGCCCGGGGACGATTCAGTGGCAGTTCCAGGGCTTGCAGCTTGCCGCGCAGTTGATAGGCCCAGTAGGCACGCAGGTTTTCCAGCACGGTGGCCGGCAGGTTGCGTTGCCAGGCGGCAAAGTCGCCATAGCTCAATGGCAATGCTGGCAACTCGGCGCTGCTGTCGGCGCAGGCGGCTTCGTAGAGGGCCAGCAGGTCGCGCTTGAGCAACTGCATGGAATTGCGGTCGGCCAGCAAGTGGTGCACGGCAATGGCCAGGATGGCGTTGTGTTCGTCCCCCCGTACCAGGGTTGCGCGCACCAGGCTGCCGCCGTCCATGGTCAATGGGCGGCGCGTTTCGGCCAAGGCCTGGGCTGCCAGATCGTCAGGGTTACCCTGGATGCGCTCGAGCACCAGGCTGGCCGGGCCGTCGAATTGCTGCCACGCATGGCTACCGTCGCTCAGCACTCGGCAGCGCAGGATGTCGTGGCGGGCCAGCAAGCCGTCGAGGGCGGTTTGCAGGGCCGGTTGATTGAGCTCGCCGGTCAGTTCCAGCAGCAACGCAATGTTGTGGTACACCGGGTTGGCGTCGTACAGGTAACCGGTTTCGAAGGTGTCGACGAACCACATCCGCTCCTGGTGAAAGGACAGCGGCAGCCGTTCCGGCACAGGCACAAGGGCCTTGACCTCGGGCAAGGCCTGGGTCGGGTCCAGTTCCAGGGCGCCGATCCGGGTGTCCGGGGCTTCGGTGAAGCAGCGCAACAGGCGCTCGAAACGCTCAGCGAGGCGTTCGACGGTGGCGGCGTCGAACAACGCGGTGGAATACGACAGGCTGCAGGACAGGTTCGGGCCGCCTTCGTCGATGTGCAAGGACAGGTCGTGCTGGGTGTTGTCCTTGCGCGAGGGCAGGAATGCCAGGTTCAGCCCGGGCAATTGCAACTGGCCGCCGGCGCCTCCGGCATTGGTGTAGAGCATGGTCTGGAACACGGGGCTGTAGCTGGCGCTGCGCGGCGGCTTGAGGGCCTCGACCACCAGTTCGAACGGGGTGTCCTGGCGGGTCGAGGAGTCCAGCATCAGTTCCTTGACCTGCTGCAATACCTGGTCAAGGGTGGGGTTGGCGTCCAGGCGTACGCGCAGGGCCAGGGTGTTGACGAAGAAGCCGATCAGCGCCTGTACGTCGTGGCGGTCGCGGTTGGCGGCGACGGTGCCGATCACCAGGTCCTGTTGGCCGCTGATGCGCGCCAGCAAGACCGCCCAGGCGGCCATCAAGGTCATGAACGGGGTCGCCGCGCGGGACTGGGCGAACTGGACGATGGCGGCGGACAGCGATGCCGGCAGGTCGAAGCCCAGGGTTTCGCCGCGATAGCTCTGCACCGCCGGACGGGCCCGGTCGGTCGGCAGCGAAAGCAGGGCCGGGGCGCCAGCCAGGTGCGCTCGCCAGAACTCCACCTGTTGGGCCAGGCGTTCGCCGTCCAGGTGCTGGCGTTGCCAGGCCGCGTAGTCGGCGTATTGCCGGGTCAGCGGCGGCAGCGGATCAGGCTGCCCGGCGCTGAACGCCTGATACAAGGCCGCAAATTCCTTGACCAGGATGCCGATGGACCAGCCGTCCGAGATGATGTGGTGCTGGGTGATCAGCAGCCGGTGCTCGTCGTCGGCCAGGCGCAGCAGGGTGCCGCGGATCAGCGGCCCGCGCAGCAGATCGAACGGCGCCGTGGCGGCGTTTTCGCTCAGGTGTGCGGCCTCGGTGTCGGCCTGCTCCCGGGACAGGTGGCGCAGGTCATGGGTCACGAGGCTGAAGCCGCAATCGACCGGGGCGATGACTTGCACCGGCTGTTCGCCCTCCCGACGGAAGGTGGTGCGCAGGCTTTCGTGTCGCGCCACCAGGCGATCGAGTGCAGCCTTGAGGGCGTCTTGGTCGAGGGCACCCTGCAGCGACAGCGAGGCGGGCATGTGATAGGCGGCGCTGGCGGTCGGGTCCAGTTGGTCGAGAAACCACAGCCGCTGCTGGGCGAACGACAGCGCCAGTGGAGCGTCGCGGTCGACGCGGGGCAGGTCCTCGGCAACGGTTTCGATGACCCGCGTCGCGCCGCGTTGCTTGAGCAGTCGCAGCAGTGCGGCACGTTTCAACTGGTCGAGACTATCGTTATGTTCGTTCAATTTATTAAGCATCCTTGGAGACGATAGCGAGCAGTTCGCTTTCTGACAGCGAAGCCATTTCTTGTTGCAGGTCGAGCAATTCATCCGACTCGTACTGCGCCAGTTGCAAGGTGTTGATCAGGTCAGCCAGGGCCAGCAGCGACGGGTGTTCGAACAGCCCCCTGAGGGGGACTTCGACGCCGAAGGTCTCTCGCGCCCGGAGCGTGACTTGCACCGCCAGCAGCGAGTGACCGCCGAGTTCGAAGAAGTCGTCGTGCCGGCCGATCCGTTCCAGGCCCAGCAGATCGGTCCAGATCTGTGCCAGCAGCGTCTCGGTTTCACCGTTGGGCGCTTCGTACTGACGGCGGGCAAAATCGTCGTTGCCGGGCGCGGGCAGGGCGCGGCGGTCCAGCTTGCCGTTGGGGCTCAGTGGCAGATGCTCGACGACTACGAACGCCGCCGGGACCATGTAGTCCGGCAATTGCGAGGTCAGGTAGGGCCGTAGCGTGCTGCTGGCATTGCGGCCGGCCAGGTGCGGTTCGACGCTCAGGTAAGCCACCAGGCGCGTGGCCCCCGGTGTGTCTTCGCGGGCGATGACCGCCGCCTCGCGCACCCCTGGCAGGGTCAACATCAGGGCCTCGATTTCACCGGGTTCGATACGGAAACCACGGATCTTGACCTGCTGGTCGTTACGCCCGAGGAACTCGACCACCCCGTCGGCGCGCAGGCGCACCAAGTCGCCGGTGCGGTACATCCGCGGCTCGTCGCCCGGGGCGAACGGGTCGCTGAGGAAGTGTTCGGCGTTCAGTGCCGCCCGGTCCAGGTAACCACGGGCAACTCCGGCGCCGCCCACGTAGAGTTCGCCCGGCACGCCGAGCGGCACCGGTTGGCGCTGTTCGTCGAGCACATACAAGCGACTGTTGGGAATCGCTCGCCCGATGGGCACCGTGCCCAGGTCCTCGGCGGTGCAGCGATGCACCGTGGTCCAGACGGTGGCTTCGGTGGGGCCGTATTCGTTGTACAAGGCGATCGCCGGTTCCAGCGCGGTACAGGCCTGCACCAACTGCGCGGGGCAGGCTTCGCCGGCGACGATCATTTCTTGCAGGCTGCCATGGCCGTTGCCGCTGCCAAGGCTTGCCAGCACCAGGCGGCCCAGGGACGGTACGCACAGCAGCGAGGTGACGCCCTGTTCGCCAATGAAACGGGCGACGGCGTCGGGATCGCGAGCAGTGTCGGCATCCGCGATGCACAAGGTGCCGCCACTGGTCAGCGTACCGAAGACCCCGGCCACGGAGCTGTCGAAGGCAATCGACGACAACAGCAGGAAGCGCTTGCCGGTCGCCGGTCCGTACACCGTGCCCCGGGCCAGCGTCGAACTCACCAGGTTGCGGTGTTCGATCATCACGCCCTTGGGCTTGCCGGTGGAGCCGGAGGTGTAAATCACATAGGCCAGGTGCTCTGGCGTCAGGCCGACGCTGTCGGGTTGCGGATCACGGTTGCTCGATGACGTTGCCAGTGCCCGCTCGATGGCCAGGTAGCGAGTGCCTTCCTGCAAGGTGCCCACGGCCGCGCGACCGACCGGGTCGGCCAGCAACAGGCGCGGCCTGGCGTCCTCGATGATCGCGGCCAGGCGCTCGGCGGGGTAGGTCGGGTCCAGCGGCACGTAGGCGCCACCGGCCTTGAGAATCCCCAGCAGGCCCGTGATCATCGCCACGCCGCGTTCGACGCAGATGGCCACCAGATCCCCCGGCAGGACGCCAGCGGCGATCAACTGCTGGGCCAGGCCGTTGGCCTGGGCGTTGAGCTCGGCATAACTGAGGGATTGGCGGCTGTCGAGCAACGCGCAGGTATCCGGCGTGCGGCGGACCTGCTCTTCGAACAGTTGCTGAATGCACAGGCCAGTCGGGTAATCCACCTCGGTCCGGTTAAAGGTGTCCAGCAGCAGGGTGCGCTCCTGGGCCGGCAGCACGTCCAGTTGCACGAGCGGGATCCGTGGCGTGTACATCAGGGCCTGGGTCAGTTGCTCCAGGGCCCGTTGCATCAGCGCGCAGATACGCTGCGGGTCCACCGCCCGCACGCTTTGCACGGTCAGGCCGAGGGCATCGCCGTAGTCATTGACGGACAAGGTCAGCGGGTAATTGGTCCGCTCGGCACTGTCGAGGATGCGCATGCCCGGCCATTGCAACTGGCTGTCGTCGCGCTGGTGTCTGTAGTTGAGCAACGTGGTGAACAGCGGCAAGGCGCTGGGCACGCCGCTGCAACGTTGCGCCAGGGCCAGGGAGGCTTGTTCGTGGGCCAGCAGCTCGACCAGGTCGCGGTGAGTGGCCAGCACCTGTTCGTGGGCGCCGGCGGTCAATGGCACGCGCACCGGCAGGGTGTTGATGAATACACCTAACGCCCGCTCGGCACCGGCCGAGCCTTGCAGGCGACCGGCGACCACGGTCCCGAACACCACGTCGTCGCGTCCGGTGCAGCGGGCCAGTACCTGCGCCCAGGCGACATGGAACAGCGTCGCCGGGGTGATGCCGCGCTCCCGGGCCTGTGCCCGCAGGCGCAGGTTGAGCTCGACGCTCAACGTCATGCTGGCTTCTTCGATGTGGCGGCCGTCGCCTTGTACCTCCAACAGATCGAAGGGCGCGGTGGGTGCATCCACCTCCGCCAAGCGGCGGCTGAAATAGGCTTCATGGATGTCGGCCGGGATGGCCTGGGCCTGGGCAATGAAGTCGCGATAGGGTTGTGGCGCCGCCAGGCCCTCGCCTTGGTCATGGAGGATCGCGTGGATTTCTTCCAGGACAATCTCCAGGGTCACGTGGTCGCTGGCCATGTGATGGTTGAGCAGCGCCAGCAGCCAGCGTTCGGAATGCGGATCCTGGGCAATGCAGGCACGCATCAGCGGCGCCTGGCGCAGGTCCAGGCGCAGTTGCCGTGGGTCGCTCAGGGCTTCGAGCTGGCTGAGCGGGTCCTGGTGGCTGTCGAGGGAAACGCTGTGCACCGGCAAGCGTGCCTGGCGCTGTACCACCTGCACCGGTTGAGGCAAGCCGTCCCAATGCACGCAGGTGCGCAGGATGTCGTGGCGATCGATCACCTGTTGCAAGGCGTTGGTGAAGGCATCGAGGCGCTGGCGGTCATCGAACTCGAGCATCGAGCGCACCAGGTAGGCGTCGCCTTCGTGCCCGAGCAAATGATGGAACAGGATGCCCTGTTGCAGCGGTGCCAGGGGGTAGATGTCCTGGATGTTCGCGGCACCGCCAGGGATGGCGTCGACGATACGTTCGAGGTGATCCGGGGTCAGGACCACCAACGGCAGCATGTCCGGGGTCAGGGCTGTGCAGTCAGGGGGAATGCGGTTGGCCGGTGCCTGGAACGCCGGGCTTGGCGCATGCGTCAAGGCCTGGGCCAGCTCGGCCAGGGACGCGGTGCTGAAGATTGCGCGGACGTCCGCGTTCAAGCCTTGTTCGCGCAGGCGTTCGATCAGGCTCACGGCCATCAGCGAATGCCCGCCCAGTTCGAAAAAGCCGTCATGGCGACCGATGCGCTCGACGCCCAGCAGGGCTTGCCAGATCCCGGCAATGATCAATTCAACGCGGCCCTCGGGCGCCTCATAGGCCCGGCTGGCGTAGGCGTCCTGGTCCGGTTCAGGCAGGGCACGGCGGTCGAGCTTGCCATTGGGCGTGAGCGGCAAGGCGTCCAGCACGACGAAGGCGCTGGGCACCATGTGTTGGGGCAGGCGCTTGAGCAGTTCGTCACGCAGTTGCCCGGCGGCGGCCGGTTCGCCACACAAGTAGGCCACCAGGCGCTGGCCAGATTGATGATCGCGGGCGACGACTGCGGCTTCGCGCACACCCGCCAATGCGGCGAGGGCAGCTTCGATTTCCCCCAGCTCGACCCGCAGGCCACGGATCTTCACTTGGTCATCATTGCGTCCCAGGTACTGCAACGTGCCGTCCGGCAACCAGCGACCGATGTCACCGGTCTTGTACAAACGCGCGTCGGCCTTGCCATAGAACGGGTCGGCGATGAAGCGCTCACTGCTGAGCTGCGGCAGGTTGAGGTAACCCCGAGCCACACCGACACCGCCGATGTGGATTTCGCCGGGTACACCCACTGGCAGCAATTGCCCGTGAGCGTCCAGCACATGTAATTGCAGGTTGCGGATCGGCCGGCCAATCGGGATCGATTGGTGTCGGTAGGTCGCCAGGTCGCTGTCGGCGGTGTACCAGGCGACCACGTCACTGCACTCGGTGGGTCCGTAGCTGTTGATCACCGTCGGCCGTGGCTGGGGGAGTTTTTCCAGCATGGCGACCTGGATTGGCTCTCCGCCGAGAACTACCCGTTTCAGGCAGGCGAGGCCTTGCTGTTGATCGGCGTCCACCAAGGCGTGGAAGGCGCTGGGCGACATGTTGAGGTGGCTGATCCCGGCCTCGGCAACCTGCGCGACGATGGCGCCGGGGTTGAAGGGTTCGGCGGCCAGGTGCAGCGTGGCCCCGACCATCAGCGGCGCGAGGATGTTCTTCTGGGTCAGGTCGAAGTTGTAGGAGGACGCCAGCAGCACCGCGTCGCCGGCATGGAAGGCCAAGTCTTCGAGGTACCAGTCCAGCAGGTTGCGCAAGCCGCGATGTTCGACCATCACGCCTTTGGGCAAGCCGGTGGAGCCGGAGGTGTAGATCACGTAGGCCAGGTGACTGAAATTCAGCCCTTTCACTTGAGGGTTGTGAGTCGGGGCTTGGGCCAACGCCGCGCTGCCCAGTTCCAGCGTCGCCAGGCCTTGGGGCACCGGCAGTTCGTCCAGGCCGGATGGGTGGACCAGGGCCCGCGGCTTGCTGTCGGCCAGCATGTGGGCCAGGCGTTGGGCTGGGTACTGTGGGTCGAGCGGCAGATAGGCCGCGCCGGCTTTGAGGATGCCCAACAGGCCGACCAGCATGTGCGGACTGCGGCGCGCGCACAGGCCGACGATGTCGTCGGGCTGCACGCCCAGTGCGATCAAGCGGTGGGCGACGCGGTTGGCCTGGGCGTTGAGGTCGGCGTAGCTCAAGGACTCGCCGGCGCAGACCAGCGCCACGGCATCCGGGGTCAGGCTCGCCTGGGCCTCGAACACGGCGTGAGGGAAGCGACTCGGGCTTTCGTCCAAGGCAACACTGGTCGGGTTGAAGGTTTCCAGCAGTTGCCGGCGCTGCGCGTTATCCAGCAACGGCAAGGTCGCCAGCGGCTGGGTGGCATCGTCAAGCATGGCATCGAGCAGGTGCAGCAAATGCTGGCCCCAACGGGCGATGGTGCTTTCATCGAACAAGTCGGTGGCGTATTCGAACTGGCCGCTGATGTGCTCGCCGTCGTCGTTGAGGGACAGGCTCACGT
>NZ_JABWRA010000056.1:0-42546 GCF_014268705.1 Pseudomonas sp. SWRI179
AGCGGGAGCAAGCTCCCTCGCCACAGGGGATTGGGTCGGCTTGCGACTGAGGTCAGATCTTGAAGCTGTCCACCAGTTGCTTCAGGCGATTGGCCTGTTGGGACAAGGCATCGCAGTCCTTCAGGGTTTCATTGAGGTTGGCCACGCTTTGCTGGTTCAGCAGATTGATGTGGCTGACGTCCATGTTGAGGGTTTCAACCACAGCGGTCTGCTCTTCGGTCGCGGCTGCAACCGACTGGTTCATGCCGTCGATCTCGCCGATGCGCTGTGTCACGCTGACCAGTCGCAGGCCGGCCTGGTTGGCCACTTCCACGCTTTCTTCGCTGGAGGTCTGGCTGGCGTTCATCGTGGTCACCGCTTCACGGGAACCGACCTGAAGCGAGGTGATCATCTTGTGGATTTCTTCCGCCGACTCCTGGGTGCGGTGCGCCAGGTTGCGCACTTCATCGGCCACCACCGCAAACCCGCGTCCGGCTTCACCGGCACGAGCCGCTTCAATGGCCGCGTTCAGCGCCAGCAGGTTGGTCTGCTGGGAGATGCCCTTGATCACGTCCAGGATGTGCCCGATGTTGTCGGTGCTGGCGTTCAGGGTTTCGATCTGGGTGCACGAGAGGCTGATCTTCTGCGACAGCTCGGTCATGGCCTGGATGGTTTTTTCCACCACCTGGCGACCGTCATCGGCCTGTTCGCTGGCACCGCTGGCCTGTTGCGAGGCATCGGCGGCATTGCGGGCGATTTCCTGGGTGGCGGCGCCCAACTGGTTGATGGCCGCTGCCACACTGTTGGTGCGGGCGCTCTGCTCATCCGAGCCGACGAGCGAAGCGTTGGACGAGGTCATCACTCGCTGCGACAGGTCATGCACCTGGCGCGTGGCGGAAGACACTTCCGCGATCGAGGCGTGAATCCGCTCCACGAACTGGTTGAACGACCCCCCCAACACCGCGAACTCATCCTTGCCCTGCACCACCAGGCGCCGGGTCAAGTCGCCTTCGCCCTGGGCGATGTCCTGCATGGCACGGCCCATGGTGGTCAACGGGCGCATCAGCACCTGGATTAACAGGCTCAGCAGCAAGGCAATGGCCGCCACCGCGACAAACATCGCGATCAGCGCCGACGTACGGAACTGGCTCAACGGCGCGTAGGCCTTGGCCTCATCGATCGACAGGCCGATGTACCACTCGGCGTTCGGCAGGCCGGTCACCGGGGTGAACGAAAGGATACGGTTCTGGCCGTTCAGCTCGACCTCCTGGATACCCTTGCCGATGCGCACCGGCGTACCTGGGTAGATGTCCTTGAGGTTTTTCATCACGTGGTCCTTGTCGGGGCTGACGATCACCTGACCGTCGCCACTGACCAGGAACGCATGGCCAATGCCACCGAAGTCCACGGAGTTGATGATTTTCACCAGGGTTTCCAGGCTCAGGTCGCCGCCCACTACGCCAAGCAATTCGCCGTTGTGCTTCACCGGCAGGGCCACGGTCACCACCAGGCCACCCACCGCCGCCAGGTAAGGCGGGGTCAACATGGTTTTATCGGCGCTCACTGCCTGTTTGTACCAAGGGCGCTGACGCGGGTCGTAGCCGTCAGGCATTTTGGCGTCCGGGCGTTGGGTGAAGACACCGTTGGCCTGGCCCACATAAGTGAATTGGAAGTTCGACGTCAGCGCCGGCTGATCCACCAGCCCCGGCAGATCTGCAGCAGTGCCCTGATGCGCGATGTTTTGCGCCAGGTTTTCCAATATCAGGATCCGCCCGCTCATCCAGTTCTGGATGCTGCTGGCCGTCAGGTCGCCGGACTGTTCGATGGACGACTCCAGGCTGCTGCCAATGGTGTTGCGCTGCAAATAATCGTTGTAGAGCGTGAACAGGGCAAAAGCCAGGACCACCACACCAGAGGCGGCAAGAAGGATTTTGTGGCTGAACTTTAGATTCATCGATGGGGCTTCTTATGCAAGGAGTGGGGGTGCATTCCAGGTTGCAACGTTCCATGTAACAGCGCGGGCAGTCTTGTCACTTGCTCCACTTTGGTGCACGCATACTCACTCTGTCGGCAAGCTTGTACAAATAATTAGGCATTTGTACAAATAGTCGACAGGAGGCTCGCCGGGTTGAACGGTGGTTGCAAATTCGCCGGCGGCTGATGACAATGCGACACGTTATCATTCGTAACATCCAGGCCGTCGCGTCCATGTCATCTCCCGAGTTTGCAGTACAGGCGCTCTACAGCCAGCATCACGGCTGGCTCAACACATGGCTGCGCACCCGCTTGGGCAATGCCGCCGATGCGGCCGACCTGGCCCAGGACACCTTCGTACGCCTGTTGCAGCGTAGCGAACGCCCGGAGCTTCGGGCCCCACGCGCCTTTTTACGCACCATCGCCCAAGGCCTGGTGATTGACCATTGGCGGCGGGAAGAAATCGAACGCGCCTACCTCCAAACCATAGCGCACCTGCCGGAAGCCGAAACCCCCGGCGCCGAAGCCCAGGCCTTGATCCTGGAATTGCTCGAAGCCATTGCCAGGATGCTCGAAGGCCTCAAGCCGAAAGTCCGCAAGGCCTTTCTGTTGGCCCAGTGCGAAGGCCTGACGTACAAGCAGATTGCCGAACAGATGGGCGTTTCGTTGCGCTCGGTGGAGCGCTACGTCGCCGATGCGCTGTACCACTGCTACGTGTTGCGCTATGAAAGCTGAGCCGGCGGATCACTTGCAGAGCCGCCGCAACGGCCCGTCGCAACAGGTCGTGAGGCAGGCGATCAACTGGCTGCTGCGCCTGCGCAACCACGCCACTCACCCCAGCCTGCGCCAACAGTGCGACACCTGGCGTGCCGCCCACCCTGAACACGAGCTGGCCTGGCAACGGGTGCAATCGCTGCACAGCGAAATAACCTCGAACCTGCGGGCCGTGCCCGGTGCCCACATCGCCCTGGACACCCTGGAAAACAGCGCCCAGCGCCTCAGTCGTCGCCAGGCCCTGAAGTTGCTGTCGGGCGTCGCCCTGATGGGCGGCGCGGCGTGGCTGGGCAAGGACCTGGCCTGGCAGTCGTGGAATGCCGATTTCGCCACTGTCACCGGTGAACGCCGAGGGTACCAATTGCCAGATGGCACGCGACTGGAACTCAATACCCACAGCGCCGCCGACCTGGATTTCACCGCCCAGCAGCGCCTGATCACCCTGGCCCGCGGCGAAATCATGGTCACTTGTGGCCGCGACCCCGGGCGCCCACTGCTGGTGAAAAGCCGCCATGGACTGTTCGAAGGGCTGGAGGGGCGTTTCGTCGTGCGCCAGGACAGCGACTGCACACGGCTGAGCGTCACCAGCGGGCGGGTGGTTATCCGTTCGCACCCAAACAGCGATGGCTCGCCCATCCAGGTGGAAGCCGGGCAAAGCTACTTGATCACCGCAGCGACAGCGACCCTGGCGCCACCGCTGGACATGGACGCAGGGGCTTGGGCAGACGGGTTGATCGTCACGCGCAACATGCGCCTGGCAGATTTTCTCAACGAAGTAGGCCGCTACCGCCCAGGCTATTTGAACTGCGCAGCGTCGATTGCCGACCTGCGCTTGTCAGGCGTTTTCCGCTTGGAGGACACCGACAAATTGCTCGCCGTCCTGCCACGCACGCTCCCGGTGCAGATCCGCTATCGAACCCGTTGGTGGATCACGGTGGAACGCCTGGCCTGATTTTTTTGGCGGGTTTCAGGCCGGCGTCCGGCTAGGACAGTAAGCAACCCTTATCGGCCTTCAGCGACTCCAACGGAACCTACAATGACTGAGCGCGTACTTCTCAAGAACCCCTTCGGCTTCTCTTCGCAACCGGGCCTGTTGCGCCAGGCCATTCATGCCGCGCTATTCTCCACGGCGCTGGGGGTCAGCGTGGTGCCGATGCTCGCGGTGGCCGCACAAGACGGCGTGACCGCCAGCCGCCAGAGCTACAACATTGCCCCCGGCCCGCTGAGCGATGTACTGAACCAGTTCGCCCGCCAAGCCGGGATCACCCTGGCCAGCACCCCGGCGCAAACCGGCGGCGTCCAGTCACCGGGGCTCAAGGGCGAATACTCGCCCGAGCAGGCCCTGAGCCAGTTGCTCAGTGGCTCGGGACTGGTTGCCGTCAGCCAGGATGGCAGCAGCTACGTGCTGCAAACCGAGACCGCTGGCAGCACCCTGGAACTGCCGAGCACCGACATCAAGGGCTTCGCCCTGGGTAATGCGCTGGGCAGCATGGAAGGCTACAACGCCACCCACAGCCAGGTCGCCACCAAGACCAGTACCGCCCTGCGCGAAACTTCCCAGAGCGTCTCCGTGGTGACCCGCGAGCAAATGGACGACCAGGGCGCGCAAACCGTGTCCCAGGCCATGCGCTACACCCCCGGCGTGCTGACCAACCCCTACGGCGCCACCCATCGCTACGACTACGTGGCGATGCGCGGCTTCAACGACGGCTCGGTGGATAACATCTACCTCGACGGCCTCAAGTCCATGGGCGACAGCGGCACCTACAGCTCCATCCAGGTCGATCCGTATTTCCTCGAGCGAGTCGATATCCTCAAGGGGCCGTCGTCGGTGCTCTATGGCCGCAGTTCACCCGGCGGCCTGGTGGCGCTGACCAGTAAAAAGCCCCTGTACGAGGCCTATCACCAGATCCAGGCCACGGTCGGCACCCAGGGCCAACGGGGCATGGGCTTCGATTTCAGCGGCCCGGTGGATGACGACAAACGCATCACCTATCGCCTGGTCGGCCTGGCGGACACGTCCGATACCCAGTTCGACCACAACAAGGAAAAGCGCTTCGCCCTCGCGCCCACGGTGAACATCGACTTCAGCGAAGACACCTCGCTGACGCTCCAGGCCTACCTGCAGCATGACCCCGACGGCGGCTACCACGGTGGCATGCCGGCCGACGGCACCTTGCATCAGCGCAACGGCCGGCGGATCTCCGAAAACTTCTTCGAAGGCGAGCCGGGCGTCGACGGTTACGAACGCGACCAGCAGTCGTTCGGCTATCAATTCGAACATCGCTTCAACGACGTCTTCACCGCCCGGCAGAACTTCCGGTACCTGGACTCCGACGTCACCAACGATCAGGTCTATGCCTACGACTGGACCACCCCCACCAGCAACGAGCTGAACCGCTATTACACGGGCGCCGAAGAAAAGCTCCACGCCTTCATCGTCGACAACATGCTGCAGGCCGAATTCTTTACCGGCGCGACCAAGCACACCGTGCTGATGGGCGCCGACTACCAGCGGCGCAAAACCGTGGTCGACTGGACCAGCGGCAGCCTCGCGCCGATCAACGCCTTCGACCCGGTCTATGGCAACTCGGCCATCACCGGTCGCTATGACACCAGCTACCTGCGGCGCCTGGAGCAGACCGGCGTGTACCTGCAAGACCTGATCGAAATGGACAAATGGCGCTTCTCCCTGGGCCTGCGCCAGGACTGGGTCCAAACCTCGGATGAGAACCGCATCGCCGAGCTCGGTCGCCCGGCAGGCACCGAGATCAACGACAAACGCACCAAGCTCACTGGCCGGGTCGGCGCGCTGTACCTGTTCGACAACGGCCTGGCGCCGTACATCAGCTATTCCGAGTCGTTCAACCCGAACTCCTATGCCGACAGCGCCGGCAATCCACTGGCGCCCACCGATGGCAAGCAATGGGAACTGGGCCTGAAGTACCAACCACCCGGTACCGATGATCTCTACACCGCTTCGCTGTTCCGCATCGACCAGGAAAACCTTGCGACCAAACTGCCCCAGGAAAACTTCTACCGCGCCGTCGGTGCCGTACGCTCCCAAGGCCTGGAACTGGAAGCGCACCTGCAGTTGACCGAGCAGTTCAAGGTGCTGGGCAGCTACACCTTCACCGACATCGAATATTCGAAGTCGATGGTCAGTACCCTCAGCACGCCCACCAATATCATCGAAAACAAAGGCAACTCGCCGACCCAGGCTCCGCGCCACATGGCCTCGCTCTGGGCTGACTACAAGTTCGACAGCGGCGCTCTCGATGGCCTGCGCCTGGGCGGCGGCGTGCGCTATGTCGGCTACAGCTGGGCCGATGCGGAGAACACCATGAAGGTGCCGTCCTACACGCTGTTCGATGCCTCGGTGGGGTATGACCTGGGCAAGGTCGGTTTGAAAGGCGTGGATGTGCGCCTGAACGCGAACAACCTGACGAACGAAACCTACGTCGCTTCGTGCGCCAGCCTGAGCTATTGCTACATGGGCGAAGAGCGCAATGTGGCGGCGACCGTGAGTTACCAGTTCTGACCTGTTCCCGGTCTTGACGCATACCATTGTGGCGAGGGAGCTTGCTCCCGCTGGGTCGCGTAGCGGCCCTTGTATTTTGGGGCTGCTGCGCAGCCCAGCGGGAGCAAGCTCCCTCGCCACAAAGGCTTGCCCCTGTCCTTAGGCCTGGGCCATATCCCCTTCCTCCCGCACCACACCCTCCTCCCGCACAAACCGATTCGCCCGCCCGAACGTACCAAAGTCATTGAACCGCACGCCCATCTCGCGCATCACCTTATGGGCCACCGGCACCGTCAGTTGGCGAATGTAGAACGGCTCCTTCACCACGAAATGATGAATGCCATGGCTGCTGCCGAAGTTGAAGCAGAACGCCTGCAACGGCCACAACCACCACGGGTTGAGCACCTGGGTTTGCTGGATGACATTGCCCGGCTCGATGTCGCCGTAGTAATGCATGTTCGAGCTGACGAAATGCAGGCAAAAGGTGCGCAACACGTTCGGTCCGATGATCACCACCACCGCGATGTCGATCACCTGCATCGTTGCCAGCGTGCTTGCCGACCAGTCAATTGAAGTTCCCATCAAGCTCGCGACGCCGTTGACCCCGTGGAAACCGAGGAACACATACCAGGCGCTCCAGTGCAGCAGCGCCAGCGGAAAATAAACCTTCAACGTACGCTTGAGGATGCTGCGCTTGTGCGCCCAGGTCTTGGCCCGCAGCAGGCGGATGAAGGCCGACATCACGTTGTCGCCGACCATCAGCAACCGCGCCAACCCCCAAGGTTCGCCGTTGGTGATGGCCCGCTCTTCCATGTCAGCCTCGCTCCCGGACACCTTGTGATGGTTGAGGTGCAGGTGGCGGCGGATCCACGGGTTGATGGTGCTCGGCCGCGCCAGCCACACCAGGCCCATCATCAAGTTGTGGGGCAGGCGCTGCTTGCGAAAATACATGCTGTGGATCAGGTCGTGTTCCAGCTCATGGGTCAGGGACGCGAAAAACGCGTTGAGCAACAGGCACGCCCAGCCTGCGAGGTCACCGTTGAGGTAGAGCAGCGCCGAACCGATCATCCCCACCAGGGCGAACGCCAGGATGCCCGCACCCAGCGCATCCTGATGACGCAGAATCGGGTAGCGCTGACGCAATTCCTCACCTCGGGCCAGGACCACCTGGCGAATATGGGCCGCTCGTTGTTGTGCATTCAATCGCTCGGGGCTTGCGCAAGTGCCGTGCATGGCTTACATCCTTTGTTAGAGATGTGCTCATCCTGCCGGGCGTTGTCCCACGGGGTGGTAGCCGTAAACGCCAACCTGTTGACCGCAAGCGCCAATCGTCATGACGGAACCGACTTCCCTCGCCAGCTGGACCCGCGCCCTGCGCAAACAGCTCGATGCGCTGGGCCTGGACAGCCATGCCTTGTGCGTCGAGGCCGGCCTCGACCCGCAATGGATGGACGACCCGGACGCCCGCTACCCGCTCTCGGCCACCACGCGCCTGTGGGCATTGGCGGTGCAGGCCAGCGGCGACCCGGCCATCGGCCTGCGGGTGTCGCGCTTCGTCAGCCCCACCACCTTCCACGCATTGGGTTATGCGCTGGTGGCCAGCGGCAGCCTGCGGGAAGTGTTCGAGCGGATCGTGCGTTATCACCCGGTGGTCAGCGATGCCCTGGCCCTGCAATTGAACCGTGGCGAAGACCGCTACCGCTTCAGCCTCGATGTGCCCCCGGGCCGGCCGGCGCCGGCGTTTGAAGCCATCGATGCGTTCGCGGCGATTTACGTGCGCACCTGCCGCAACCGCCTCGGCCGAGACTACGCACCGCTGGCGGTGTACCTGCGGCGTCCGGAACCGACGGACCCGAGCCCGTGGCACAAGGTGTTCCGCTCGCCAGTGCATTTTGGCGCCGCCCAGGATTGCCTGGAATTCAACCTCAGCGACTTCGACAGCCACCTGGACGACGCCAACCCGGAACTGGCCGAACACAACGAAACGGTGCTCGAACGCACCCTCGCCCAGCTCCAGCCACTGACCTGGGAGCGCAAGGTTCGCGCGGCCATCGAGGCGCAACTGCCCGAAGGCGAGCCCAGCGCCGAACGCATCGCCCAGGCCATGCACCTGAGCCTGCGCAGCCTGCAACGGCACCTGGCCGACGAAGGCTGCCGCTTCGACGCACTGCTCAACGAATGCCGGGAAAACCTCGCATTGCTGCACCTGCGCGATCCGCAATGCTCGCTGAGCGAAGTCAGTTATCTGCTGGGCTTTGCCGACGCCAGCAGCTTCAGCCGCGCCTTCAAACGCTGGACCGGCATGACGCCGGGGCAGTTCCGGGATGGGTTGCGCTAGGGATTTGGGTTGGTTGCACTGGCCCTATCGCGAGCAGGCTCGCTCCCACATTTTATCCGGGACGCACAAAAATCCTGTGGGAGCGGGCTTGCTCGCGAAGACGGCAGCACAGTCAACATCCCAGCCAACAGACCCACCGCTTTCGCGAGCAAGCCCGCTCCCACGGATGCGGGGCGGGACCTCAGGGCGTGGTCAGGGCTCGCAACCGCTCGATGTCGACGATCTCGATCTCGCCGTAGCCCAGGTGAAGAATGCCCTGGGCCTGCAGGTCCTTGAGGATCTGGTTGGTGGTCTGGCGTGACAGCGAGAGCATCAGCGCCAGTTGTTCCTGAGGCAGTTGCAGGACCCGCCGGGCCGGTTCGGTTTCGCCGTAGCCTTCGGCGATCATCAGCAGACGGTGGGCCAGGCGGGCCGGGGCGGGCATCAGGCTCAAGTGTTCGAGGTTGATGAAGGTCAGGCGCAGTTTGTGGCTCATCAACAAGGCAAGATGGCGCCAGTGGATCGGTTGCTCCTGCAGGAAAGCCAACAACGGCGCCTGGGGCACGTGCAGCAGCACGCCTTGACCCACCACAACCGCATCATGGGTCCGTGGCTGGCCATCGAACAGGCAGATTTCACCGAACCAATGAGGCGCTTCCACGACGCTCAGCAACGCCTCCTTGCCCTGCTCGTTCACCGCACCGACGCGCACCGCGCCTTCCAGCACGGCATACAACCCACAGGGTGGATCGCCGCGCTGGAACAGCCGGTGGCCCGGCGGCAGATGGCGCACCCGCGCCATGCCCAGCAGACTATTCTGTAACTCAGCAGTCAGGTGGCTGTACCAGTGGCCCGCCATCAGGTGTGAGTGCCAGGGATGGGAATTCATGGAAACTCCGGGACAAGTGTCGGCTAACTGACAGAACGCCTGGTGATACCCGGGCATCATGCAGGCATCACCTCAGGAGGAACAACAATGAAAAGCCTCGTCGATCATCTCAGTCAATACGCCGCGTATCATCGCGACCCGCGCAACATCGCCAGCCACTTCATCGGGATCCCGCTGATTTTCGTCGCCGTCGCCGTGCTGCTGTCACGGCCGGGATGGCCAGTGGGCCCGGTGCTGGTGTCGCCGGCGCTGCTGGTGGCGGTGGCCAGTGCCTGGTTCTATCTGCGCCTGGAATTACAACTAGGCGTGCTGATGACGGTGCTGCTGGGACTCGCCGTCTGGCTGGGCCAGGTACTTGCCGCACAAAGCACCTCGGTGTGGCTGGGCAGTGGCCTGGGCATGTTCGTGGTGGGCTGGGTGATCCAGTTCGTCGGCCACTATTACGAAGGCCGCAAGCCGGCGTTCGTCGACGACCTCACCGGGCTGATTGTCGGGCCGCTGTTTGTGGTGGTGGAAGCCGGCTTCCTGCTGGGGCTTCGCGGCGAACTGAAGCGCGCCATCGAAGAGCGCGCCGGGCCGGTGGCGTTGCGCAACCAGCGTTCGGCGGCCTGACAACACTGCCATACCAGCCTGCCACCCTTGTGGAGCGCGAACCTGTGGGGGCAAGGCTTGCCCGCGATGGCATCGCCTCGGTCTATCAGCTACACCGAGGTGTTTGCATCGCGGGCAAGCCTTGCTCCCACAATGGATCTGCGTCGTACACAAATCTCCTTGTGGGAGCGGGCTTGCTCGCGAAGACGGCGGCACAATCAATATCGTCGTCAATTGGCCCACCGCTTTCGCGAGCAAGCCCGCTCCCACGATAGGTCTGCGCCGTTCACAAATCCCGTGCTCGGGATGCCTTTAAAGGTTGGCGACTTTCTGCCAGACCTTCGGCTTGAAGAACAGCGTCTCACCCTTCGCCAGCCCCACCAGGCTGTCATGGTCCTTCACCACTTCCGCCTCGATCAGTTCGCTCTGGCCTTCCACCTTCAGGGTCACCCGAGTGGTAGCGCCGAGCGGGCGGATGTCGCGCACTTCGGCGGCGTGGTGGTCTTCCAGCTCCGAGCGCGACAGCGAGACTTCGTGCGGGCGGAACAGCACATGCCGGTCCTCACCCAAATGCAGGCGGTTCGAGTCGCCAAGGAAGTGATACACAAAGTCGCTGGCCGGGTTTTCGTAGACATCCCCCGGCGAGCCGATCTGCTCGATCACGCCCTTGTTCATCACCACAATGCGGTCGGCGACTTCCATGGCTTCTTCCTGGTCGTGGGTCACAAACACCGACGTCAGGTTGATGTCCTCGTGCAACCGCGCCAGCCAGCGGCGCAGTTCCTTGCGGACCTTGGCGTCGAGGGCGCCAAACGGTTCGTCCAGTAGCAGCACCTTGGGCTCCACCGCCAAGGCGCGAGCCAGGGCGATACGCTGGCGCTGGCCGCCGGACAACTGCTCGGGGTAACGGTCGGCGAGCCAGTCCAATTGCACCATGTTCAGCAGTTCATGGACCTTGGTCGCGATCTGGCTTTCGTTCGGACGCTGGCCCTTGGGCTTCATGCGCAGGCCGAAAGCAACGTTGTCGAACACCGTCATGTGGCGGAACAAGGCGTAGTGCTGGAACACGAAACCGACGTTGCGATCACGCACGTCGTGGCCGGAGACATCCTCGCCGTGGAACACAATGTTGCCTTGGTCCGGGGTCTCGAGGCCGGCGATGATCCGCAGCAAGGTGGTCTTGCCGCAACCGGATGGCCCGAGCAGCGCTACCAGCTCACCGCTCTGGATGTCCAGGCTGATGTCGTCCAGGGCCCGGAAGGCGTTGAAATTCTTGCTGACGTTACGGACTTCGATCGACATGACTTATTCCTCCGCGGCGCTGGCGCGCAGGCGGTTGATTCGGTTTTCGCTCCACTGCTTGAGCAGCAGGATGAAGAGCGCCAGGATCAGCAACAGGCTCGCCACGGCGAACGCGGCCACGTGGTTGTATTCGTTGTAGAGGATCTCGACGTGCAGCGGCAGGGTGTTGGTCACCCCGCGAATGTGCCCGGAGACCACCGACACCGCGCCGAACTCACCCATGGCCCGGGCGGTACACAGCACCACGCCATAGATCAGGCCCCACTTGATGTTCGGCACGGTGACATGCCAGAACATCTGCCAGCCATTGGCGCCCAGCAGGCGCGCGGCCTCTTCTTCCTGGGTGCCTTGTTCCTGCATCAGCGGGATCAGCTCACGGGCCACGAACGGCACGGTAACGAAGATCGTCGCCAGCACAATGCCCGGCAGCGCAAACACGATCTGGATGTCGTGATCCGACAGCCACGGCCCGAACAGGCCCTGGGCGCCGAACATCAGCACGTAGACAAGACCGGCGATCACTGGCGACACCGAGAACGGCAGGTCGATCAGCGTCACCAGCATGCTCTTGCCGCGGAACGAATATTTGCTCACGCACCACGCGGCACTGACGCCGAATACCAGGTTCAGCGGCACCGAGATCAGCACGGCAATCACGGTGAGCTTCAGCGCCGACAGCGCGTCGGGTTCGAAGATCGCGGTGAAGAACGCCCCCAGTCCGAGCTTCAGCCCTTGGGACACGACGATGAACAGTGGCAACAGCAAGAACAGCGCAAAAATCAGCCAGCCGAGGCCGATCAAGACCCGCCGCGACGTCGCACTGCCACGACGGGCAGCGTTGGTAGAGGCTGCGGAAATAGACGATTGAGACATGATTCGCGCCTCCTTATGGGGTTTCGATGCGCCGCTGCAGCAGGTTGATCAGCAGCAACAGGACGAAGGAAACCACCAGCATCAGCACGCCGATGGAAGTGGCGCCGGTGTAGTCGTATTGGTCGAGCTTGACCATGATCAGCAACGGCAGGATCTCGGTTTTCATCGGCATGTTGCCGGCGATGAAAATCACCGAACCGTACTCGCCCACGCCACGGGCAAAGGCCAGGGCGAAACCGGTCAGCCAGGCTGGCAACAGCGCCGGCACGAGGATGTGGCGGAACACCTGCCACGGCTTGGCACCGAGGCAGGCGGCGGCTTCTTCGACTTCACGGGGGATATCGGCCAGCACCGGCTGCACCGTGCGCACCACGAACGGCAGCGTCACGAAGGTCAGCGCCAGGGTGATGCCCAGCGGGGTGTAGGCGATCTTGAAGCCCAGGTCAGTGGCGAATTGGCCCACCAGGCCGGTCGGCGCGTACAACGCCGTCAGCGCGATACCGGCCACGGCGGTGGGCAGGGCGAACGGCAGGTCGATCATTGCGTCGATGATCTTGCGGCCGGGGAAGGTGTAGCGCACCAGCACCCAGGCCAGCAGCGTACCGATCACGCCGTTGATGATCGCGGCGTACAGCGCGGTGCCGAAGCTGAGCTTCAAGGCCGCCAGCACCCGGGGCGCCGAGATGATCGCCCAGAATTGTTCCCAGGTGAGTTGAGCGGCATGCACGAACATCGCCGCCAGGGGGATGAGCACAATCAGGCTGAGGTACACCAGGGTGTAGCCCAGCGTCAGCCCGAAGCCGGGTATGACGGGGGATATGCGACGCGACATAAAGGTCCTTGGTTGAGAACGCGCTTACCGTGGCGAGGGAGCTTGCTCCCGCTGGGCTACGAAGTAGCCCCAGAAAACTCTGGGAGCGCTTCGCACTGGAGCGCCAGCCCGGTCCAGCGGGAGCAAGCTCCCTCGCCACAATGAATTACGGCCTGAATCCGACTAGCCCAGCTTACTGCGCCTGATAGATCTGGTCGAACACGCCGCCATCGTTGAAGAACTTCGGCTGGGCAGTTTTCCAGCCGCCGAAGTCCTTGTCGATGGTCACCAGCTCCACCTTTGGAAATTGTCGGGCGTACTTGGCGGCCACATCCTTGTCACGCGGGCGATAGTAGTTTTTCGCGGCGATTTCCTGGCCGGCCGGGCTATAGAGGTGCTTGAGGTACGCTTCGGCGATCTCGGCATTGCCCTTCTTCTCGGCGTTCTTGTCCACCACCGCCACCGGCGGTTCGGCGAGGATCGACAGCGACGGCACGACGATGTCGAATTTGTCGGCGCCACCGTCTTCTTTCAGCGCCAGGAAGGCTTCGTTTTCCCAGGCCAGCAACACGTCGCCCTGACCGTTGTTGACGAAAGTAATGGTCGAGCCACGAGCGCCGGTGTCGAGGATCGGCACGTGCTTGAACAGCGCCTGCACGTATTCCTTGGCCTTGGCTTCGTCACCCCCATTGGCCTTCAGGCCATAGGCCCAGGCGGCGAGGAAATTCCAGCGAGCGCCGCCGGAGGTCTTCGGGTTCGGGGTGATGACCGACACGTCGTTCTTGATCAGGTCATCCCAATCCTTGATGCCCTTGGGGTTGCCCTTGCGCACCAGGAACACGATGGTCGAGGTGTAGGGCGTGCTGGCGTCCGGCAGGCGTGTTTGCCAGTCCGCCGGCAGGGACTTGCCCAGCTTGGCGATTTCATCGATGTCACCGGCCAGGGCCAGGGTCACCACGTCGGCGCGCAGACCATCGATCACCGCCCGGCCTTGTTTGCCCGAGCCACCATGGGATTGCTGGATCTTCACGCTGTCGTCCGGGTGCGCCTTCTTCCAGAAATTGACGAATTCGGCGTTGTAATCCTGGTACAGCTCGCGCGTCGGGTCGTAGGACACGTTGAGCAACTCGTAATCCTTGGCGACGGCGGAACCTGCAAAAACAGCACTGGCCAGCGCGGCCAGGGCATAACGACGAATGGACGACATGGTGAAAGCTCCTGGAATTCTGGTTTTCTTATGGCTTCTGGAAATTCGTTTGGCTTTTAGAAAGAGGTCGCAGCCTTCGGCAGCTCCTGCGCCAAGCCCCCCGTAGGAGCTGCCGAAGGCTGCGATCTTTTGGCTTTCAAGACGGCTTATGACTGGGTTGCTGCAAGCGGAATTTTTCCTTGCGCTCGATCTGCACCACCTGGGCGTTGTGCACGGTGATTTCCACTGCCCCAAAACGCAGGTCGCGCAACGCGCTCTGGATCTCGCGCAAGATGGTTGCTTCGTCCTGGCCGTCAACGCTACGTAGAGATGCGCTCATGCTGCTGCTCCTTTGAATGAATGCCTGGCAGTGGGCGGCACTGCTTGCGGCGTGGGAGCAATACTAGATAAGTGCAGATATTCTTAAAAAGACTATTTAAGAATTTTTATATAACCAAAATAACAGAAAGTAGCCGGGGTCCTACGGCAGGAGTGATTGGGGACTTTTTCCCGGCCCAATCCTCGGAGATTTCCTTCAAGACGTAGGGCTGTGCATGAACTAGGCACCCTGGTTTTGCACCGCTAACCTTGGTTCGTCATCGCAAAAAACGGTGACACGGACGTGCAAGTCCGGGTAAAACACCAACCCTTAATGCTTCTAGCCATTCGTGGCGCGTTCGCGCCCGTGTTTTATGGCGGCTGTGTTCGGGAGATCTTCGGATCTGCCGAGTTTTGGGTATGGTTGCTCGGTCTTGCACACTCGCACACAGCTGCCACCCTTCATTGCGTGCAAGCGATCCAGGGCGGTTCTCTATAGGAAACCTACCCATGTTCAAACCTACGCCGAACCCGCCGCAAAGCGGCCACAAATCCCGCGTCCAAGCGCAGGAAGAAAAAAAGCTCGATGACGCCGCCACCCGCGCCCTCGACTACTACCTCAAGCCCAAGCCCGCCTCACCGCCCGAACCCGACAAAAACCAACTCTTCATCGTGTCCCCCCACATAGACACCGAAACCCTGCTCGCCAACGCCTCCGAAGACCTGCTCTCCATCAGCACCATCGCCGCCGACCTGGCTGATGACGTGGATGACTCACGCCGCTGCGTCGCCCTGGCGATCAGTCGCATGGCCGATGGGGTTCAGTTGCTGGTTGAGCGGGCGTTGGATCATTTGGAAACCAAGGAGATGGCGGCACCTGGGGCCAAGGGGTAGCGCTTTGCTCTGATGCAAGCTGAGCCGACGCCATCGCGAGCAAGCTTTGCTCCCACAGGGTTCTGTTTCGAACCGAATCTCAAGTTCAACACAAAACCATTGTGGGAGCGGGCTTGCTCGCGAAAGCGGAGTATCAGGCGACATGGATACAGACTGAACAGACGCCTTCGCGAGCAAGCCCGCTCCCACAGGGGATTGGGGGTGTTGCGGATATTTCGATCACCCCAAAAACAACTGTGGGAGCAAAGCTTGCTCGCGATGGCGGTGGGTCAACCAACATCAATACCACTGACGCTCAAGCAATAGCCGGCGCCCGCTCCCAATCCAACTGCGCCGCCGCGACGGGCCGGCCAAACCAGTAGCCCTGCCCCAGCTCACACGCCAGTCCAAGCAAGAACGCCGCTTGCTCGCGCTGCTCGATTCCTTCGGCGTGCACTTGCATCCCCATGCTATGGGCCAAGGCAATGATCACCCGGACGATCGCGGCGTCATCCTCATCCCACGGCAACCCCGCGACAAAACCCTGATCAATCTTGAGCTTCTGTACCGGCAAACGCTTGAGCCGCAGCAGCGACGAATACCCCGTGCCAAAATCGTCGATGGCCAGCCGCACGCCCAACTCCCGCAGGCGATGCATCTGCTCCAGCGCCACCTCCGGGTCTTCCATCACCGCGCTTTCCGTCACTTCCAGCTCCAGACACGCCGGATCCAGGCCCGTGTCGTGCAACACCTGGGCGACCTGGTCATACAACTCACGACGGGCAAACAACCGACTCGATACGTTGACGGCGACGAACGACAGCGCCACACCCGCCTGTTGCCACCGGCACATCTGCCGACAGGCCTGGTCCATGACCCAGGCGTCGATCTGGGCAATCAGCCCGGTACGCTCGGCGATGGGAATGAACTCGGCCGGCGACACCAGCCCCCGCGTCGGATGCTCCCAACGCACCAGCGCCTCGACACCGATCAAACGGCTGCTCGCCAGGTCGTGTACCGGCTGGTAATGAACACGCAACTCTTGCTGTTGCAGCGCACGACGCAGTTCGAAGGCAATTTCGACCCGTTGCTGGGCGTGGGCGGTGAGCTCTTCGGTGTACAGGGCGTAGCCGTCGCGCCCGGCGCTCTTGGCCTTGAACAGCGCCGAGTCGGCGTTGCGCAGCAATTGCCCGGCGCTGAGGGCATCACCGGGGAACAGGCTGATGCCGATACTGGCGTTGATAAACAAGGACTGGTCGCCGAGCTGCACCGGCTCTTTCAGCGCATCGAGGATACGCCGGGCCAAGGCCGCCGCCTGACCTGGCTGCGAGCAGTTTTCCGCGAGCACCGCGAACTCGTCACCGCCTAGTCGCGCCAGGGTTATACCCGGCGCAAACAGCCCGAGAAAACGCTCGGCCACGCCTTTGAGCAACTCGTCACCGACGTTGTGCCCAAGGCTGTCGTTGATGTTCTTGAAATGATCCAGATCCAGCAGCAGAAGCGCACATCCGCGCTTGTGAAGCTGCGCCGACGCCACGGCTTGCTCCGCGCGATCGGAAAACAGCAGCCGGTTGGGCAAGCCTGTCAGCGGGTCGTGATGGGCCAGGTGCGCCAGCTCATGCTCCGAATCCTTGATGGCGCTGATGTCCGAAAACACCGCGACGTAATGACTGACCTGGTCGTTATCATCGTGAATGACACGAATCGTCTGCCATTGCGGATAGATCTCACCACTTTTACGTCGGTTCCAGATCTCACCGCTCCACTCGCCCTGGCTGGCCAGGGTGGTAAACATGTCGCGATAGAACTCCGGCCCATGGCGTCCGGACTTGAACAGATTGGGGCGCTGCCCCAGTACTTCGTCCCGGGCATAACCGGTGATCGCCATGAACGCCCGGTTCACGTGCACGATCAAGCCATTGCGGTCCGTCACCAACACCCCTTCGCGGGTGCAATCGAAGACGGCGGCGGCCTGGCGCAGGCGCTCGCGATCGATGCCGTGCTCACCCTTGGCGAAAAACCGCGAGATTCGCGCCCGGGCCAGGAAGATAAGCCCGGCGCTGAGCAGCACCCAGGCATAACCGTTGATCAGCAGCCAGCGCTGCCTATCGACGAATTGATCGAAGAAACTGCTCAATAAATAACCAATCAGCTGCAGCCAGGTGACTGACAGCACGAGGTAAAGCAGCGCTACGCGCATGGCACTGCGTTGATAGGCAGGCATTCGGCCATCCATGTCCCTACAAAGTGATGGGATTATAGAGGAAGAAACATTCAGCCACTCTTATCTGAAAGGCCGACTGGTTTTATCTGTGGGGCTGGTGATAATGCAACGGCGGTTTCTATCTTTATCGAGGGCCCTACAGCCTATGTGGTACGAAGGTTTTCTTGGCTTGTCGGCCTGGTCACTGGTGGCAGTCACCCTGCTGATGACCCACGTCACAATCATTGCCGTCACGGTCTACCTGCACCGTTATTCGGCGCATCGCTCCCTGGAGCTCAACGCCGGTCTCAAACATTTCTTCCGCTTCTGGCTGTGGTTGACCACGGCGCAGAACACCCGCGAGTGGACCGCCATCCACCGCAAGCACCACGCCAAATGCGAAACCGAGGATGACCCCCACAGCCCGGTCATCAAGGGCTTGTCCACGGTGTTGCGCAAAGGCGCCGAGCTGTACCGCGCCGAGGCGGAAAATCCCGAAACCCTGCGCATCTACGGCAAGAACTGCCCCGACGACTGGATCGAGCGCAACCTCTACAGCCGCTTCCCGCTGTTGGGCGTGGCGATCATGGGCGTCATCGACCTGCTGCTGTTCGGCACCATCGGTATCACCATCTGGGCCATCCAGATGATGTGGATCCCCGTCTGGGCCGCCGGCGTGGTCAATGGCCTGGGCCATGCCGTGGGCTATCGCAACTTCGAATGCCGCGACGCGGCGACCAACCTGGTGCCCTGGGGCATCCTGATTGGCGGTGAAGAACTGCACAACAACCACCACACCTACCCCAACTCGGCCAAGCTGTCGGTGCGCAAGTGGGAATTCGATTTGGGCTGGGCCTGGATCAAGGTGTTCAGTTTCCTGCGCCTGGCCAAGGTCCAGCGCGTTGCGCCGATCGCCCACCGGGTCGAAGGCAAGGGCCACCTGGACATGGACACGGCCATGGCGATTCTCAACAACCGCTTCCAGATCATGGCGCAGTACCGCCGGCTGGTCATTGCGCCGCTGGTCAAGCAGGAACTGGAGAAGGTCGATCACTCGGTGCGTCATCAGTTCCACCGCGCCAAACGCCTGCTGTCGCGGGAGACCAGCCTGCTGGACGACCGTCACCATGTGCGCATCCAGAACATGCTCGAACACAGCCAGGCGCTGAAGGTGATCTACGAGAAACGCCTGGCCTTGCAGCAGATCTGGGTCAAGACCAGCAGCAACGGCCACGACATGCTCGCTGCCATCAAGGAATGGGTCAGTGAAGCCGAGGCCAGCGGCATCCAGTCCCTGCGCGACTTTGCCGATCAGCTCAAGACCTACTCGCTACGGCCTGCCACGGCCTGACCCGACAACGCCATGTGGAAAGGGCTTCTTGTGGCGAGGGAGCTTGCTCCCGCTGGGCTGCGCAGCAGCCCTGAAACCCGCTGGCTCGGTGCATCAGATCAATTGAATTGACCGTCTTGGGGCTGCTCCGCAGCCCAGCGGGAGCAAGCTCCCTCGCCACAGGTTCAACACGTGGTATCTGACTCGCTAAATCCCCCGCCCTTCGTCGCCTGAAAAGGAACTTCGTCCCAAATCCCCTATCTCAAAGAGCACTTCGCCATCCAGGCGGGCTTTGGAGAAAAGTGCGTGCGAACCCACAGCAGTGCACGCTCTTTGAGATTTGTGCCGATGGTCGACAAGAACCTGCAGGATTACTCCCTACCTCATTGGCCCGAGGCGGCCCAGACGCTCATGGCGCTGATGCATGCCCAGGGTGAAGTGGCGCGACTGAGCGAGCGCGAGCAGCTGTTCAGCTCGCTGCTGGTCAGCGTCAATGCCGTGCTTTGGGCGTTCAACTGGGAAACCCGGCAAGTGCTGTATGTCAGCCCCGCCTACGAGCGCATCTTCGGCCGTCCCGCCGGCCTGGTCCTGGCGGACTACAACGAATGGCGCGACGCAATTTACCCCGACGACCTGGAGTACGCCGAACGCAGCCTGGCCGAGGTGCTGGTCAAGGGCGCCGTCGAAGACCGTGAATACCGCATCATCGCCGGCGACGGCCAGGTGCGCTGGCTGAGCGACAAGTGCTTCATCAACCGTCAGGCCGAGCCCGGGCAACCCGTGATCGTGGTCGGCATCGCCGAAGACATCACTGAAAAGAAGCTGCTGGAAAGTGAACTGCAGCGACTGGCGACCACCGATGTGCTGACCCAGAGCAGCAATCGCCGGCATTTCTTCGAATGCGCCAACCGTGAATTCGAGCAGGCGCGGCTACAAGGGACGCCCATGGCGTTCCTGTTGCTGGACATCGATGACTTCAAGGTAATCAACGACACCTACGGCCATCAGGAAGGCGATACCGTGTTGCAGAAGATCGCCGAAAGCGGCCGATCCGTGCTGCGGCGCGGTGACCTGTTCGGGCGCATCGGTGGCGAAGAGTTCGCGGCAGTGTTCCCCGGCTGCCCCCCCGACATGGCCTTGCAAGTAGCCGAGCGCTTGCAACGGGAAATCCAGCGGCTGATGTTCCGCTGCGGCGAGCAGACCTTCGGCATTACCGTCAGCCAGGGGCTCACCGCCATTACTCCCGAGGACCAGTCCCTCGACAGCCTGTTCGCCCGCGCCGACGCGGCCATGTACGAGGCCAAGCGCAAGGGGAAGAACCGCATCATCGCGGCTTGACGCCAATCGCAGCTCAATTGAATCCAGCCATGCCACAGACCCTGTGGCGAGGGAGCTTGCTCCCGCTCGGCTGCGCAGCAGTCGTAAAATCGAACAACGCGTTCTGCCTGTCAGCATGCTGGGGGCCTGCTGCGCAGGCCAGCGGGAGCAAGCTCCCTCGCCACGGGTTCTGGGTTGTCTGGACTGGCGCCATCGCGAGCAGGCTCGCTCCCACAGGGTCAGGTGGTGGGGCTACTTGCGGCGCAACCGCATCAATTCCGGCAAGCCGATCTTCAGCAACCGCGCCGTGCGGCCACGGGCCAGTTCTTCAAGGCCTTCATGGGCGGGCAGATGCGCCATCTGCGCCGCCATGTTCATCACCAAGGCTTCACGGGAATATACCCCGCCACCCAGGCCGTAGACCGCCGCGATCAGCTCTCTGAGCTCCAGCGGCAAACGCCAGCGGGCACGCAATGCCGAGCCGAAACTGGCGCCGAATTTTTCCAGCGAGTCGCCGACTTCCTCCGGCTCATCCAGCTCGCCACCGGCCTGCTTCCATTCCTCCAGGCAGCGCAATAACGCCAGGTCACCCAGGCGATGCAATAACCCGGCGCAGTAACAGCGCTCCTGCTCCAGGTCCAGCAAGCGGGCCATCGTCCGGGCGTACTCGGCGGTGTGCAGCGACAGCTCCCAGTAACGCTCGGCATAGTCCGCCAGGCACGGAACGCTGAGCCGGGCGCAACGCTTGAGGGTCAGGCCGAGGATCAGGTTCATGCTTTGCCCGGTGCCGAGCTGGTGCAGCGCCTGGGCCACGGTCTGCACCGGACCGCCGCCCTGATGCTGGGCAGCGCTGTTGGCCGCAGCGATCAGCACCGCGGTGATCTGCGGGTCGGTGCGCAGTTCTTCTTCGAGCAGTTTCAGATCCAGGCCGCCGGGGTTGAGGCTGCGCTTGATCGCCACTTGCACATCGGTCATCAAGGGCGCGCCTTCGGACAGGTCACGCCGACGCTCCAGAAAGGTGGGCAAAGTCAGTCCCGGCCCTGGAATCGGCGCGGCGTTGGAAGTGTCTTCACCACTCAGAAGCAGCCCCAGCAAACGTTGGGCCAGGCTCTCCCGGTTCAAGGGCTTGGTCAGATAGGCCGTCGGCGCCAGCGGCAAGACCTCGCGCACGCTGGCGCTGTCGTTACGCTGGCTCACAAGGATGAACGGCAACGCCGGCGTACGATGCTGTTGGCGCAAGCCACGCAGAATGCTCAGGCCATCGACACCTGGCAGCTCCCAATCGGCGATCACCAGGTCGTAAGGATTATGGGCCAACAGCTCAAGGGCCTGCCGCCCTTCGCCGCACGTGTCTATCCGGGCATCACAGCGCACACCTGACAACACCTGTTCAAGCAACTCCCTGGACGCCGGATCGGCCTCGGCGATCAGCACACGCGGTACAGCGGGTAAATCCACAGCAGTCATGCCGCATCGCTCCCTTGCAATACATGCACCTTAGACAATAACCGCCGTTCCAGACAGCTCGAAACGCCAGGGAGCGGATGCCGGATATGAAAAAACCCGCCGAAGCGGGTTTTTTGTGGGTCAGCGCACAAACTCAGAGTTCGGAGAAGCACTCTTCGATAATCGCCAGGCCCTTGTCCAATTGCTCGTCCGGCGAGGTCAGCGGCACCAGCACCCGCAGGACGTTGCCGTAGGTGCCGCAGGACAGCAGGATCAGGCCCTTGTCACGGGCCTTGGCCACCACCTGGGCCACAGCCGCGGCGTTCGGTTTGTGGGTGTCGCCGTTTTCGAACAGTTCCACGGCGATCATCGCGCCCAGGGCACGCACTTCACCGATGACCGGGTACTTCTTCTGGATCGCCTTGAGGCCAGTCACCAGGCGCTCGCCCACGGCCTTGCAACGGTCCAGCAGGTGTTCTTCTTCGAACACGTCCATTACCGCCAGCGCCGCCGCACAGGCGATCGGGCTACCGGCATAGGTGCCGCCCAGGCCACCCGGTGCGATGGCGTCCATGTACTCGGCCTTGCCGCACACACCGGCCAACGGGAAGCCGCCGGCGATGGATTTGGCGAAGGTGGTCAGGTCGGCGGCAACGCCCATCTGTTCCATGGCGAAGAACGTGCCGGTACGGCCGGCACCGGTCTGCACTTCGTCAGCGATCAGCAGGATGCCGTGCTGGTCGCACAAGGCGCGCAGGCGCTGCATGAATGCTTTCGGCGCCACATAGAAACCACCCTCGCCCTGGACCGGCTCGATGATGATGGCGGCGATATCACGGGGCTCGGCGTCGTTCTTGAAAATGCGCTCGATGCTGGCGATGGAATCGTCGATGCTCACGCCGTGCAGTTCGTTCGGGTACAGGGCGCGGAAGATGCCACCGGGCATCAGGCCCATGCCGGCCGAGTACGGCACGACTTTACCGGTCAGGCCCAGGGTCATCATGGTACGACCGTGGTACGCGCCGGTGAACGCGATCACACCGGCACGGCCAGTGGCGGCACGGGCGATTTTCACGGCGTTTTCCACCGCTTCCGAACCGGTAGTCACGAGCAAGGTTTTCTTGGCGAAATCACCTGGGACCTTGGCGTTGATTTTCTCGCACAGTTCCACGTACGGCTCATAGGCCAGGACCTGGAAGCAGGTGTGGGTCAGCTTGTTCAGCTGTGCGGTCACGGCGGCGATGATTTTCGGGTGCACGTGGCCGGTGTTCAGCACGGCGATACCGCCGGCGAAGTCGATGAACTCACGACCTTCAACGTCGGTCACCGTGGCGTTCTTCGCCGATTCGGCAAAGATCGGGTGAATCTGGCCGACGCCACGGGGAACAGCGGCGGTACGGCGGGCCATCAAGTCAGCGTTAGTCTTGCTCATTACAGTCCTCATTCGCCGCTCATCGGTCGGCGTAGCTCAAGGCGTACATGGCGGGGAGGCGACTGCGACAGCATGCGATGATCGACTGCCGCAACGTTCCGGCCACAAGAAACAGAACGGGTGAAACGCGCAAAGGGACAGCGCTCTCGTGCCCTTTGCGCTTGAAGCAGATCAGATACCCAGGCAGAGGTATTTGATTTCCAGGTAATCCTCGATGCCGTATTTGGAGCCTTCACGGCCCAGACCCGAAGCCTTGATGCCGCCGAACGGCGCGACTTCGTTGGAAATCAACCCGGTATTGACGCCGACCATGCCATATTCCAGGGCCTCGGCCACACGGAACACACGGCCCAGGTCGCGAGCATAGAAGTACGAGGCCAGGCCGAACTCGGTGTCGTTGGACATCGCGATCACTTCGGCTTCGTCTTTGAAGCGGAACAACGGCGCCAGCGGGCCGAAGGTTTCTTCCTTCGCCACGGCGGCGTTTTTCGGTACGTTGGTCAGGATGGTCGGCTCGAAGAAGTTGCCTTCCATCGCCTTGCCGCCCGACAGCACGGTCGCGCCTTTGCTGACGGCATCGGCGATGTGTTCCTGCACCTTGGCGACCGCTTTGCCATCAATCAACGGACCGGTGGTGGTGCCATCGTCCAGGCCGTTGCCGATCTTGAGCTTGGCCACCGCCACCTTGAGTTTTTCAGCGAACGCGTCGTACACCGAATCCTGGATGTACAGGCGGTTGGCGCAAACGCAGGTCTGGCCGTTGTTGCGGTATTTGGAAATGATCGCGCCTTCGACGGCCTTATCCAGGTCCGCGTCGTCGAACACGATGAACGGCGCGTTGCCGCCCAGTTCCAGGGAAACTTTCTTGATGTCCTTGGCACATTCGGCCATCAGTTGGCGACCGATCTCGGTCGAACCGGTGAAGGACAGCTTGCGCACGATCGGGTTGCTGGTCAGCTCGCCGCCGATGTCGCCGGCGCTGCCGGTGACCACGCTCAGCACGCCTTGCGGAATGCCGGCACGGTGCGCCAGTTCCACCAGGGCCAGTGCCGAGAACGGCGTTTGCGAAGCCGGCTTGATGACCATGGTGCAACCGGCAGCCAGGGCCGGGCCAGCCTTGCGGGTGATCATCGCGGCCGGGAAGTTCCACGGGGTAATGGCTGCGGTCACGCCGATTGGCTGCTTGATCACGATCAGGCGCTTGTCGGGCTGGTGGCCGGGAATCACGTCACCGTAGATGCGCTTGGCTTCTTCCGCGAACCATTCGATGAACGAGGCGGCATAGACGATTTCGCCCTTGGCTTCGGCCAGCGGCTTGCCTTGTTCGAGGGTCATCAGGCGACCGAGGTCGTCCTGGTTTTCAATCAGCAATTCATACCAGCGGCGCAGCTTGTTGGCGCGCTCCTTGGCAGTCAACGCACGCCAGGCCGGCAGCGCCTTGTCGGCGGCTTCGATCGCACGACGGGTTTCGGCGGCGCCCATCTTCGGCACAGTGCCCAGTACTTCGCCCGTCGCCGGGTTGGTGACCTTGATCGTCTGACCATTGTCCGCATCGACCCAAGCGCCATCGATAAAGGCTTGCTGGCGGAACAACTGGGTGTCTTTAAGCTGCATGTCGGCTTTCCTTAACAGCACCGCGCGCACGCGGAGCGAATTAGAGTTGTAGAAAGGCGCCTCGGGGGCTGCCGTCAGGGAAATCATTCACCGGGCTGAAGCACAGAAATAACGCACATAAGCACAGACGTGCGGTTCAGCACCCAGACAAGAGCGTTTGAAATCTCAAACGAATCCTAGGGCCGATAGGGGTGAAGGACAATAGCCTGTTCGAAAAAAAGAACGAAAAAGCCTCATTTGCCCGTTTTTTCTGATCAGCGTAGCCAACAGCCGCCGAGCCGCACGAAAACGCAGGCGATTCAGTAGCATGGACGCCCGCCACGCATATGAGTATCATGGCGCCCGCGCTGCACCAGTAGCTCAGCTGGATAGAGTACTGCCCTCCGAAGGCAGGGGTCGTGGGTTCGAATCCCGCCTGGTGCACCATATCGAAAAAGCTAGACCTGTCCCGGACAGTCTACGAGTCTCTCCAAAAACCCGCCTTGTGCGGGTTTTCTTGTTTTTGCTGCCTTGTGGCGAGGGAGCTTGCTCCCGCTCGGCTGCGCAGCAGTCGTAAAAACCTGACAGCCGTTTCCTGATGCTCCCCTGTTGAATGGTTTTGGAGCTGCTGCGCAGCCCAGCGGGAGCAAGCTCCCTCGCCACGGACGTTGCCAACTTCAACGCTTGCGCAACGCCTCCAACCGCGCCGGCAAGTCTTCCTTGGGAAAACGTTTGTGCAGCGCCAGCAGTTTTTCATCTGCGGCCTTGGTATCCCCCGCCTGCCGCAAACGCAGGATTTCCATCAAGCCTTGCTCCAGCGACGGCAACGCAGCCGGCGCGGATTTGCTCATCTTCGCCGCGGGCTTTTCCGCCAACGATTGCACGGGGCTTATCGGTGCTCGGGCCAGTTCGCCCTGGGGCGCCATGCGGGTGATCGGTGCGGGGGCGGGCATGGCCGGCGGCGGTGCAGCGGCAACGGCGGGCGCTTGCCGATCGGCGGAAAACTCCATCGGCGCGGATGCCGCCAGCTCGTCGTGGGGCGCTGGGGTGCGCACCACCAGGCCGATCATCAGCGCCACGCCGGCGACCGTGGCGAATGCCATCTGCCAGCGCGGCTGTTGGCACATCTGCAGCCAGCGTTGCCACAGGCTGGGCGCAGGCGCGGGGGCTTCGCGACGGGCGGTGGCGAGAATGAAGGCGTCCAGGGAGGCCGGCGGCTCGCCGCTGGCGTGTTGGCGGTAATGCTCGACAAGCCTTTCGTCGTCGAGGTCCGGGGTGTGTTTGGGGTCGATCATGCGGGTACCTCCTCGGCCAGCAGTCGCTGCAGTTTCTGCTGGGCGTAACGCAAGCGGCTCTTGACCGTTTCCAGCGGGGCACCGGTCAGGGCGGCAATCTGTGGCAGCTCCAGGTCGCCGTGCAGGCGCAGCAGGAAGACTTCGCGCTGGTCCTCGGGCAAGGCCTGCAACGCGGCATCGAGACGCGCCTGGTCGCGACTCAGGCTCAGCTGTTGCTCGGGGCCGCTGGTGTCGTCGGGCTGGACGTGCAGTTGCTCGTCGTAGCTGTCGTGCAACGGGTTATGGACGCCGTGTTTGCGCCAGTGGTCGATCAAGCGGTTGCGGGCGATCTGGAACAGCCATGTGCGAAAACTCGCCCGGCCTTGTGGCTGGGTGGTGCTGCGGATCAGGCTGAGCCAGGTGTCCTGGAACACTTCCTCGGCCAGTTCGGCTTTGTTGCTCAAGGACACGAGAAAGCGGTAAAGCCCTTGTCGATGGCGGGCGTACAACGCTTCGAAAGAAGCCCCGTCGCCATTGCGGTAGCGGGCCAGCAGCGATTCGTCGCTGGGAGGATCAAGCGCAGCGGGCATGTGGGGGGCGAACTCCTTTCGATGTAGAACACGGTCTTGCCAATTGCAGAGGACCTTGTGGGAGCCGGGCTTGCCCGCGAAGGCGGCGCGCCAGGCGAAACTTCTGTGCCTGACACCCCGCCTTCGCAGGCAAGCCAGCTCCCACATTTGATCCGCGTTGCGCTCGGGATCAGCGCTTGGCCGCAGGCTCAAGGCTCTGGGCCAGCTCCACCAACTGCACAAACTCGCCACGCAGCCCGAACGGATCGTCACCGCGGGCCGAGCGCGCCAATTGCGCGGTGTCCTTCAAGGTCATCGTCCCAGTGTAGCGCCCATCGCCCTTGAGCTGTTGGGCGAAGGCCGCCACGGCGGCGGAGAAGCGCAGGTCATCGCTGGGCTTGCGGTCGTTCTGTACGCTGGCGATGGGATGCTCGATCAATCGGCTGCTGCCGCCCTCCGCCGGCTTGTAGCGTACGCGCAACATGGCCAACTCACCCAAGGTGCCCTCCGACTTAGGGGTACTGCCATAGCGCAGCGGCTCCAACCAGCCCGGCGCGCCCTTCGGAACGATTTCATACAAGGCCGTCACCGTATGCCCGGCGCCGATCTCGCCCGCGTCGACCTTGTCATTGTTGAAGTCCTCACGCTTCAATGCACGATTCTCATAGCCCAACAGGCGATATTCGCTGACCTGGGCGGGGTTGAATTCCACCTGCAACTTCACGTCCCGCGCCACCACCGCCAGGGTGGAACTGAGTTGGTCCACCAGGACCTTGCGCGCTTCGAGCAGGTTGTCGATGTAGGCGTAGTTACCATCACCGGCGTCGGCCAATTGCTCCATCAGGTGTTCGTTGTAGTTATCCACACCGAAGCCCAGCGTCGTCAGGGATACCCCGCTTTTGCGCTGGTCCACCGCCATCTGCTTGAGGCTGTCGAAATCACTGACCCCGACGTTGAAGTCGCCATCGGTGGCCAGCAGGATGCGGTTGATGCCTTTGTCGATGAAGCTCTCCCGCGCCATCTGATAGGCCAGCTCGATACCCGAAGCGCCCGCCGTGGAACCACCGGCGTCGAGTTGATCGATGGCGTTGCGGATTGTCGCCTTGTCGCGACCCGACGTGGGCTTGAGCACCACCCGGGATTCACCGGCATAAACCACCAGCGACACTCGGTCCTGGTCGCGCAATTGGTCCACCAGCAGTTTCAGCGTGCTCTTGACCAGCGGCAGGCCTTCGCGACGGTCCATGGAGCCGGAAACGTCCACCAGGAAGACCAGGTTGGCCGGCGCCAGGTCCGCCACGGCGCGGTCGCTGGCCTTGATGCCGATGCGCAGCAAGCGGGTGTGGGGGTTCCACGGTGACGGGGCCACTTCGGTGGTCACGCCAAAGGGTGAACCGTCGGTGGGCAGGGCGTAGCTGTACGGAAAATAATTGACCATTTCCTCCAGCCGCACCGCCCCTTCGGGTGGCAGGCTGCCTTGGTTGAGCAGACGTCGCACATTGGCATAGCTGCCGGTATCGACATCCACGCTGAAGGTCGAGACCGGCGTTTCGGCCACGCTGTGGATCGGGTTGTCCGGGAGCTTTTCGTACTGTTCACGCGGCTCGGCGCGATAACCCGCAGCGATGGCATCGCTCGCTACGCTGGGGGCCGGCATCGCTGCCGGCTTCATGAGCATGCGCTTGACCGTCGACTGACGCACTTCGGCGATCTCGCCTTGCGGTACGACGCTGGGCGCCACGGACACCGGTTCGGATGGAATGGCCGTCTCCCGGGAGGAAGACAACCCACAACCGGCCAACGCCACCAGCAAAGTCACGGCGAAACCTTGGGCAGCAGGACGCATAAAAAGAAGTGGACGGGACATGGGCTGAACCTCGTGAATGAATGATCCGTTCACAGCGTCAGACGCAGGGCACACGCGGTTCGGGTTAACGACCAAGAAATATTTTTTCCAACGCTGCAAAGACGGGGCTGGCCACCTTGAACGTGGCCAGCCCGGTGCCCGCTACGCAGGCATTGCTAGCGGGACGGAATGCCCCGCAGGTCGTCGTCGATGAATCCGCTCAAATGACCGGTGTAATAGTCTTCGACATCGGAGTTGCCCCTGTTCGTCAGGGCGCCCGCAATGCCTCTCATGGCCTCAAGTTGGCCGACCGCCCCTCCCGGCATCAGCCCCTGGCGGGCCTGGGCAAAGTGCAACACCTCGACACCGGCCTTCTTCACCTTGACCTGATAATTGAAATCGACACTGGCCAGATACGTACCGTCGGCAACGATATTGCTCATGAAGCCACCTTGGGTATCTTGAATACGGCGCGCATAGACGGCATTGATATCCAACAGATAGTCCGCGGTTTCCTTGCTGGAGGCATAACGATTGCCGTCGAGCAGGCGGACGATCAGGTCGGTGTGCAACTTGTCGCGAACTTTTTCGTCAGGCAGGAAGCGTTCGTTTTTGCCGACGACTTCAACGTTGAACGTGTCGATCCAATAGGTGGCGGTCTCGGGGATCGCCACCGGCGCAGGGGAAATGTAGTAATCGGGCTTGGAAGCGCAGCCTGCCATAAGGCAGAGGGCCAGGAAGAGGCTAAATACTCGCATGTTTGAATTCGTCCTTGAGGGGTAGCGGCGTGAATGGCGGCTGCATTCTACGGGGTTTGAACGCGCGCTCAAGTTGTCTGGTCTTGCAGAGTGCGGTCCGATTGAAAATCCCGATTAGGCTTCACACGCCAATGACTGCTGCGCTGCCTTGCCATGCCGCCCGGGAAAATACGCCGCCGCAGCCACGCCCACCGCGCCCATCACCACGCAATACCCCACGCACACCCACGGGCTCCACGGCACCAGGGCGATCAGCATCAACGGGGTCATGCTCGCCCACAGGGCATAGGCGATGTTGTACGTGAGCGAGATGCCGGACACGCGGATCTTCGGCGGAAACAGGCTGACCATCACCGATGGCACCGCGCCGACCACGCCACAGCCCAGGCCGGCCACGGCGTAGGCCAGGCCCAGCCAGGCGCTGCCGCTGATCAGGCTGGCGTAGAGCACGGCGATGCCCAGGGGCAGCAGCAGGCTGTAGAGCATGACGGTGCGCCAGGCGCCGATGCGGTCGACGATCAGGCCGGCGAGGACGCAGCCGATGTTCAGGAAGACGATGCCCAGGCTGCTCAGGGCGAAGGTGTGGCTGGGGGTCATGCCGAAGCTTTTTTGCATCACGGTCGGGGTGATGACCACGAACACCACCACGGCCGAGGTCAGCACGCAGGTCAGGATGGCGGCGGGCAGCAAGGCCTGGCGGTGGTCGCGCAGGACCGTGCGCAACGGCAGTTCCGCAGCGCCTTCGCGATTGGCTTGCAGGGCCACGAAGATCGGCGTTTCGCTCAACCAACGGCGCAACCAGACGCCGATCACCCCGAAGACGCCCCCCAGCAGGAACGGCAGACGCCAGGCGTAATCGAGAATCTCCGCCGGCGTGTAGATCCGCGCCAGCGCCGTTGCGGTCAAGGCACCCAGCAAGTAGCCGAAGGTCAGGCCGGCCTGGAGGAAACCCAGGGCATAGCCGCGATGATGCAACGGCGCATGTTCGGCCACGAACACCCAGGCGCTGGGCACCTCGCCGCCCACCGCCGCGCCCTGCAAAATACGCAGCGCCAGCAACAGCAACGGAGCGAAATAACCGATTTGCGCGTAGGTCGGCATCACCCCGATGAGCAGGCACGGCAAGGCCATCATCAGGATGCTCAGGCTGAACACGCGCTTGCGCCCCAGGCGATCGGCAAAGTGCGCCATGAGGATGCCGCCCAGGGGTCGGGCCAGGTAACCGGTGGCGAAAATCCCGAAGCTTTGCAGCAAGCGCAGCCAATCGGGCATTTCCGGCGGGAAGAACAACTGGCTGAGGGTCAGGGCGAAAAAGACGAAGATGATGAAATCGTAGATTTCCAGCGCGCCGCCCAAGGCGGCCAGGCCCAGGGTTTTGTAATCGGAGCGGCTGAATCGATCACCGGTTAGAACAGTGGCAGCAGTCATAGGCAGATTTGAACAAGTCGGTTGAAAGAGGCGACGGCTCAGTCGTCGCGATCATTGTCCACCGGTTCAACCGGTGGCTGGCCTGGCTCGGCGTCTTCGGCCTCGTCGACAGGCAGGAAATCCTTGCGGCTCTGGGCAATGGCCCGGCGTATTTCGTCGCCCTTGGTGGGGCAGTTCAAGAGGCGGGCGATGCCGTCGGGTTTCTGCGTCATCGCCATCCTCCGGCATGAGTGAACAGGGGCTCGATAGTGCTCGCTTTTGGCGCGTGATGCCAATGTTGTGTCTGGGCCAGCGTCATGGGGGCTGCTTTGCAGCCCAGCGGGAGCAAGCTCCCTCGCCACGGGGAGTTGCGTTGTCTAGCGGTGGTAGCGGCGCACGACGCTACTGTTGCGCAGGACGTGACCTTTGATTTTTTCCATCAGTTGGGCCCGTGTGAGGCCGGCGGGCAAGGCTTCCGGCGGCAGGTCGAGGGCGAAGAGCTGGATCAGGTAATGGTGAGCGCTGTCGCCGATAGGCGGGCATGGGCCGATGTAGCCGTGGGTGTTCTTGCTGTTGATACCGCTCATGCCTTCCAACGAGGACTTGGTTCCGGCGCCCGTCGGAATCTGCCGCGTGGAGGCCTTGATGCCGTAGTGGATCCAGTGGTCGACACCCTGGCCCCGTTGGCCGTCCGGGTCCAACATGACGATGGCGTAGCTGAGGGTGCCTGGCGGGCCGGCGTTCCAGCTCAGCGCCGGGGAAATGTTCTTGCCACCGCAGGTGTTGGCGTCACTGGCCTGCGCGGCAGTGAAGAGACGGTCGTCCGACACGCCGGGAATACTGAGGGTAAAACGCTCCTCGGCCTGGGCAGCCCCTTGTGCGCACAGCACCAGGGCGACGGCCGCCAGCCAAGGGGTGAGAATCTTCAATCGGGTCATACCGGGGCACCTTGTGCGTGTCAGGCCATGGACGGCTTGCGAACTATAGCCGCAGCTTCGCCAAGGGTGCAGTGACAATTGCGCTGAACCTCGTTCCGGCCCTGCGACTCCAACGGGAAACGCCAGCCGGAGAACGATCATGTCTCTGCATCAAGTCGCCCGTTTTGCCGACGTTCGCGAAGACCGCGGCCTCGAAGTCAAGATCAACGACACCCCTATCCTGCTGCTGCGTGCAGGCGATCAGGTGCGCGCCTTCCAAGGCAAATGCCCCCATGCCGGCGCCCCTCTGGCGAAGGGCGCGGTGTGTCATGGACGGCTGATATGCCCATGGCACAAGGCGGCGTTCCGGGCTGAAGACGGCGCCCTGTGCGAGCCGCCGGCCCTCGACAGCCTGACGCGCTATCACGTCGAGGTGCGGGACGGTGACGTCTGGGTCGATGACCAGCCACTGCCGGCCGATAAAGTCCCGCCGGCCGATGACGCGCGCACGTTCGTCATTATCGGTGCCGGTGCGGCCGGCACGGCTTGCGCGGCGGCGTTGCGGGAGAGGGGCTTTGGCGGACGCATCCTGATGATCGACCGCGAAGCCGAAGCCGGCTACGACCGCACGGTGCTGAGCAAATATGTGTTGGCCGGCGACATGGCGGTCAACGAGACGGCGCCGCTGCGCGATGAAACTTACTTCACCCAGCAACGCATCGAAAGGCTCCATGGCGAGGCCACCCATTTGGACCCTGGTGCCCGGCAAATCCACCTCGCCGATGGCCGGCGCCTGGACTACGACGCCGCGCTCATCGCCACGGGCGGGGAGCCGAAGACGCTAGCGTTGCCTGGCATCGATTTGCCGCAAGTCTTCGTGCTGCGTTCCATCGCCCACGCCCGCCAGATTCTCGACGCGGTCCGGCCAGGGCAACGGACGGTGGTCATCGGCGACAGTTTCATTGCCCTGGAAGTCGCTTCGTCCCTGCGCAAGCGCGAGCTGAGCGTCACTGTCCTGGCCCGGCACCCGGTGCCGTTCGCCGCGCAGTTGGGGGAAAGCGTCGGCCAGGCCATCCTTGCCCGGCATCGGGCCAACGGCGTGGTGTACCACACCGACGGCGAAGCGGCGCGGATCGAGGGCTCGCACAAGGTCGAAGCCGTGGTGCTGGATAACGGCCAGCGTTTTGCCGCGGACCTGGTGGTCATCGGCGTCGGCGTGCGCCCGGCCACCGAGCCGTTTGCACAGCTGCCACGGGAACAGGACGAGTCGCTGTCGGTTGACGCGGGCATGCGTGTGGCGGATGGCGTATGGGCCGTGGGTGATATCGCGACCTTCCCCCTGAACGGCGCGCCTGTGCGCATCGAACATTGGCGCCTGGCCCAGCAACAGGCGCGCATCGCCGCCGCAAATATGCTCGGGGGCGACGAGCACTATCTGGACGTGCCGTTTTTCTGGACGTATCACTTTGGCAAACGCTACGACTACCTCGGTCACGCCGAGCATTGGGACGAAGTGGAATTCAAGGGTACGCCCGAGCATCCGCCCTTTATCGCCGTGCTGGGCAAGAACGGCCTAGTCGCCGCCGCCGTGGCCTGCGATGAAGGCCGGGCGATGGCGGCGCTGGCCCAGCGCATGAAACAACCGTTGCCGGTGGACGAGGCGTGGCGGCTGATCCGGGATTTTTCGTCCTAGCCCCAAATCCCCCGTGGGGGCGGGCTTGCTCGCGAAAGCGGTGTGTCAGCCGGCATCAATATTGACTGACACGCAGCATTCGCGAGCAAGCCCGCTCCCACAGTTTTGTTCTGTGTGGACCGAACTATCCGCCACAACCCCAAGCCCCTGTGGGAGCGAGCCTGCTCGCGAAAGCGTCGGCACAGCTTGCATCAATGTACGGACTGATCCGCCGGTAAGTGAATCACCCGTGGCCGCTCCAACGGCGCCAGGGGCGGAGGTTGCAACTCCGGACTGAGCAGATGGAAATGCGGCACGACGTGGCTGATGTCGCCTTCCTGGTTGTTGTGGATGATCTTCGAGCCAGGCTGGCGCAAGGTGTCCAGACGCTCGTCGGTCAACTTGAAACTGGCGCTCAAGCCTTGGTCATCCACCGCCGGCACCGGCAGTCGACGCTGGGCGAAGCTGCGGCTTTTGCGCTGTTGATAACGGGCCCAGGTAATCAACAGCACCGCGTTGACCAACGCAATCCAACCATAGACCTGCAAGGTAGCCAGGGTGTCGAACAGCGACCCGCCCAGGCGCGGACCTGCCTGGCTGTCGAGCAGCGGCCATAGCCCATTGACCAGCAAATACAAAAGCCCCACCCACGCCAGCACGGTGAAAAACGCATCGATGACCACCAGAAAAGGCCGTTGCCGGGTCCTGATAATTTTCATCGGATCACTTCCTCTTCCTGATCGTCGAACGGTTTGATGCCGCGATCCGGACTGATCCAGCGCGCACGCTTCTGATGCTGCCCGAACAGCACTTTGGGAAAGCTCACCAGGGTGGTGAACAGGCTGATCAGCCAGAACACCAACGGGTACCAGACCACCCAGAACATGATGTGCCACAGGCCTTTTTCGTAGCGCCGGTCGATCAGGATGCTCACCGCGAATTGCAGCAGGCACACCACCGCCAGCAACAGGCCGGTGAACGCCGGCGGCATCAGGTGATCCACGGCAATGGCGGCTGGCATCTCGACGAATTTACCGGCGCCCCAGAAGATCACCGACAGCAGGAAGGTGAACGCCCAACCGGTGGACAGACAGTATTCGAACAGCAACGGCCACAGGTAGCGGTGGCGGTATTGCCAGATGCCACGGATGTTCTTGAACAGCACCTCGGCGCCGCCCTGGGCCCAGCGCAGCCGTTGCCGCCAAAGGCCGCGCAGGGTTTCAGGCATGAGAATCCAGCACAGCGCACGGGGCTCGTAAAAGATGCTCCAGTGATCCAACTGCAGCTTCCAACTGATGTCGATGTCTTCGGTGATCATGTCCGGGCTCCAGTAGCCCACCCGGTGCAGGGCCGTGCGACGGAACGCGACGATCACGCCGGACACGGTGAAGATTCGCCCGAAGACCCGCTGGGTGCGCTTGATCAGGCCGATGATCGAGGAAAACTCACCGACCTGGACCCGACCGATCAACGTTGAACGGGTACGGATGCGCGGGTTGCCCGTCACCGCGCCGAGGCGGGCGTTGTCCAGCATCGGCGCCACCAGGTAGGCACAAGTGTTCGGCGCCAGCAGCGCATCACCGTCGATGCACACCAGGTATTCGCTGCGCGCCGCGATGGCCCCCATGCGCAGGGCCACGGCCTTGCCCTGGTTGTCCGCCAGGTGCAGGACGCGCAGGCGCGGGTCTTCGGCCGCCAATTGATCGAGCATCTGGGCGGTGTTGTCTTTGGAGCCGTCGTTGATGGCGATGACTTCGATGTTCGGATAATGCTGGCCCAGCGCCGCGTGAATGGTGTCGGCGACGTTGTCGCCTTCGTTGAAGCACGGGATCAGGATGCTGATCAGCGGCTCGCCTGCCAGGGCCGGTGGCAAGGTGTCGTCCTTCCAAGGCCAGTGGCGCTCCCAGTGCAGCCAGAAATACAGGCCGCCGGCGATCCACAGCCCGGACATGAACAGCGGGTAAAAGAACACGAAGTCCATCAGGAATTGCCCGGTGACCAGGAAGATCAGGCCCAGGGGCACCCCAAGGACGATCGCCAGCACCAGCAGGGCGAGCAGTCTGTCGAGCATGTCAAGGATTCCACTTGTTGGAGAGCGCCGGCCGCACGGTTTTCACCGCCGGCTGGTCTTCGATGAAGTTGTCCGGGTAGTAGCCGAAACTGGTCACGCCTTTGCGCTTGAGACGTCCCATCCAGTCGGCCAGTTGTTTGCCGTCGATGTCGCTGGCCGGCTTGCTATGCCAGTCACGGGCCTGCAATTCGAACACCGTGCGCTTGAGCGCGCCGGGACGAGCCTTGACGGTGTCCACCAGGCGCTCGAGCCAGGGGCCGGATTGTTCGGGGGTCTGCTTTTCCATCAGTGGCATGGCCATCGGTGCCGTCCAGTCGTAGGCGCCGAGGAAGTCGTCGAGGTTTTGGGCGAACCAGGCTTCGCTTTCCGGATTGAGCATCGGTTCGGCAAAGATGTTGCGCGCCGTCAGGATCTGCGGGCCGCGAATCGCCCGCACCTTGGCGGTCAGCTCATGGGTGAAGTCGATCAGGTAGCGGCTCTTGAAGCGGGTCCAGCGCTGCATCGCCGCAGGATCGTCCCGCAGGGCGGCGATGGACGTCGGCAAGCCGTGGGCGGCATAGACTTTCAGGGCCGCGGGGCTGGCATCCTCGAAATCGGAGAACACCGCGTCGTCATGGTACAGAACGCCATCCAACGAACTCATCCGCGCCAGGTCCTGGTAAATTTCGCCGATGACCTGGCGCACCTTCGGATCAAATGGCGACAGGCGCACGTATTGGTCCGGGGCGACGCCGATCTTGCCGGTTTCCGGGTCCCAGCGCTGGACCCGTGGCAGTTTCGCGTCCAGGGCGAAACTGAGCACCGGCATCCAGGCATAAACGTTGGCATTGGCCCGGGTACGCAACTGCCAGGCAACCCGGTCAAACAGGTCAGCGCGTACCGGCAGGTGACGGTTGGGGAAGTACAACGAATGCACGAGGCCGTCGCCTTTCGGATCGGCGAAGGCTTGGAGAAATACGGTATTGGCGCCCAGGTCGGAAATGCGCTGGACCAGCTTGCCGACGTTGGCTTCCTGCTGCACCGGGTCCGCGTCATAGACGTAATCCAGGTCGACATGCACCACGCGCATCGGGTCCATCGTCTGCACGGACACGATGCTTTCGGCGAAATGAGCGCCATCGGGATCGGACGCCACCAGGAAGCGTGGGCCGCTCATCAGGTTATCCAGGCTGTCGAGGCCGTCCTCCAAGGTCAGGGCCATTTGATAACCCTCGCTGCCAATCACCTGCAACGCCGTGCCGTCGGCTTCACCGTAAGGCCAGACCCAGACGCGCGGGCTGTAGCCGGCGACCTTGCGGATCTTCTCGGATATGGCCGCCACGTCCTTGCGCAGGCGGGCCTGGAAATCGGCCTCGGTCTCATAACGACCGGTGGCGGGGTCGTAGCGCCGGGTGGTCGCGGCGGGTTGCTGGTTACCTTGCGGGTTGGCGAGGATGCCCTTGTGATTGGCGTCGGTATGGGCGGCGATTTCCACCAGGCCCGATTTGGACACCTCGCGAATCTGCTCCCAGGTCAGGAACTCGGAACGCTTGCGCGGCACCCCGGCGAAATCCACCGTTTGGTTCAGCGGCGTATCCACCCAACTGCCGACCGGGGCGAGGATCGCCGGCCAGTTATAGGCGCGCAGGATGGGCATGACGCGGGTATAGAAGCTCGAGTAGCCGTCGTCGAAGCTGAGCAGCACCGCACGCGGCGGCAATTCCGGGCCACCATTGCGGGCGGTGATGATCTGATCCACCGTGACCGGCTGGTAGTTGTTTTCCCGCAGCCACGCCAGTTGTTCGATCAAGCGTTCGGTGCGCACGGCCACCAGTGCCTGGTCCGGGTCTCGGTCGTCGACATCGTGGTAGGCGATGCCGAGCACATGGTTCTTCGGCCACGGGGCGTCATTGGCCGCCAGCGGACGCTGCGAAGGTGGCGCGAAGGCCGGGGCTTGCTGGGCACAAGCGCTGATCAGCAAGGCCCCCAGCAGAAGGATGAATCGCGAAATGACAGGCATCTTCAAACTCTTCTAGAAGCGATAGGTGAGGTCGACAAGCAGGCGCAGATCGCTTTCACGATCGCCGTCGTAGGGGCGGTTGAGCCAGCTCAGCGCGGCACCGGCCTCCAGTACGTCGTTCCAGATGAAACGCTGACCGTAGCTGAGCAATCCCATGGCCCCAGTGCCGTAGTCGCGCTGGCTGTAGGTACCCGCGCCGGCCTGGAATTGCTGGCTCCACGTGGTTTCGTAGCGGCGGTACAACACGTGGTTGGCGCTCACGGTCGGCATGACGCTGAAATCCGATTCCGGATTGAAATAAGGCACTTCGTTGGAGCCGCTGTTGCGGCTTGCGCCCACTTCCAGGCCCAGTTCCACTTGCAGGCGCGGCGCGCTGTAGATGCCCTCGCGACCCGTCAGCAGGGCTTCGAGGCGGTTGTTGCCGTCGCTGAAATGGGACGGGCTGACAGCCAGTCGCCACTCGCGGCTTTCATGGGCACGCCACCGGACGAAGCCGCTACCGCCATTGGCGCGAATCCCGCTGTTGAGGGCCCGCAGCGGGGTATTGGCCGAGAGATAATCCAAACTGCCGCCGTACTGCCAGTGATCGTCGATGTCCCGAGCCACCGCCACGCGCGCGCCCTGCTTGTCACCGGAACCATAAGAGTGATTGGACACCTCGGCCTCCAGCGTCATGTCGCGGGTGCGACGCTCCACACCCAGGCGCTGCCAGCGGTGATGGCCGGTGCCTTCCTCGAAATCACCAGTGGCGTAGCCGGCACCGCCGAACAACCGCCAGTCTTCATCGATGGGTGGGCTGTAGAGCAGCGTTTCGATGCCAAAGTCCCGGCTGCCAGTGACTGCACCGGCGTCACCGCTACCACCGCCATAGCTCTTGCCGGTATAGGCCTCGATGCGCAGCTCGGCCATGTCGTGGACCTCACGCTGGCGTTGCAGGCGTTTGACGTGGGCATTTTCCGGGTAGCGGGCGACCACGTCGTCGGTCAGCGCATCCATCTGCCGCCATTCCTGCAAATCCATGGCGGCACGCGCCTGGGCGACTTCCAGATCACGGTTGCGCGGGATCGTCGCCTCGACTTCCTTGAGCAGGCTTTCCGAACGGCGCGGCCAGTCACGGGCCTGGTACAGATCGGCCTGGGCCAGGCGCATACCCGTGTTCCCGGGACCTTGATTGACCAAGGTTTCCAGGCGTGCTTCGGCAGAAGGCAGGTCGGCGCCGTAGGTGCCGGCCTGGGCAGCGAGTTGCTGGGCGTCCATCCATTCATCGTTGGGGTTACCGATCGGCAGGCCCTTGAGTTCGACGCGTGGACGCTGGGCTTTCGCCATGTCTTCGGCCAGGGCACGGGCCTCTTCGGATTTTTCACTTTCCAACAGCGCGTAGTAGAGCGCGGTGCTGTCTTCAAAGCGCTCCGCAGGATCGGCATCCGGCGCGATCAGGACCCGGCGGTACAGGTCGACGGCGATCTCCGGCTCCCGCTGCTCCAGATAGGAAGAAGCCACCCAGCGCAGGGCATAGGTAGGAATACTCACAGCCTCGGCGAGCAACTTCTGATATTCGGCAATCACTTCGGCCCGACGGGCACGGGCATTGAGGGCGCCCATGCGATCGATGCGCCAACGGAGCACGTCGTCTTTGGCTTCGGCTACCGGAGTCCAGGTGGCGAGCAACTTGTCGTAGTCGGCCAGGGCGCGGTCGGCAATGACGAAGCGCTCCTGTTCGCTGCGGCTGGCCATGTCCGCCAGGCGCACCCGTTCGGCCGCGACGTCACCCTCCAGGCGCCGCTGCACGCCACGGTCGATCAACCCCGGCTGTAGACGCGCCAAGCGCAGCGCCGGCTCCGGCAGCCGCGCGCGTTGCAGGGCGTAGATGTATTCGCGTGCCACCTCTGGGCTGTTGCCGGCGCGGGTGAAGGCTTGGTCGTATTCAAACAGCGCTTCGTGGGGGCTGTCGGCGCGGGTCAAGGCATAACCCAGGGCCAGTCGACGCATCGGATCTGTCGGCTTGGCAGCCACCAGGGCCTTGGCGCGCGTGACAGCTTCGTCGGGCCGGCCTGCATCGGCCTGGGTCAAGGCCAAGCCGAGTTGCAAATCAGGATTCTGAGGGTCGATCACCAAGGCCTGGCGGTACAGCTCGGCCGCCGAATCCCAGCGCTTGAGGTTGCGATAGGCACGGGCCGTTGCAGTCAACGCCTGGACGGGCAGCGTTCGATAACGGCCCTGGGCCTCATAGACGTTCACCACCTCGGCGTCGAGATCGGCCCAACTGGCGATTTGCAGGTGGTCACTGATCTGCGCGGCGCTGGCCCGGTCGGCCGGCACCTGGCGCAGCGCGGTCAGCGCAGGCGTGTAATGGCCCGCACGGGCATCGAGCACCATTTGGTCATAGGCGGTATCGGCAAGCACCAGCATCGGCCAGCACAATTGGCTGCACAGCGCGACGCGAAACAACGGGCGCAAACCACGATGAATAAAAGGACCCACAGTACGCGGCATTCGTCAGCATCCTTACATGGCCAGCCGGGTCGCAGTGCCCCCTTGCCCATCAAACAGGAAGCCGGATCAAGGAATCCAGCCAAGCTCTAATGGGCCTAGTCTTGCACCCTCGGACGGGGCATATTCAGGAACGCCACAATTCTTCAGAATCGATACAGATTTCGGCGCAGGGCAGATCGGTGGGCATAAAAAAACCCGGCCCATGCATCATGCACGGGCCGGGCTTGGGGTATTGCTCGAACGCGTTACTGGACGGCGACGCCACCACCACCCAGCTTGCTCATCACAAATGCCGTGAATTGCTCAACGGTCATTTTCTGGCCGTTGAAGTCGACCTGATTGTTGGCATAGTGCAGCTTGGTGACCACATCGTTGCCTTCAAGGGTCGCCAGCTGAGTACCCACTGCCATCGCACTGAACATGTCGCTGGTGGCGGTGGCTTGATCGGCGATCAGCTTGGCATCCGTCTGGCCTTCCATCTGTGCCTGCACGGTCATCAGGTCCACCAGCATCGGCTTGGAAACCTTGAGATTGAAATCCAGCAGGGCGAGCAATTGACGGCCCAATTCATCTGGTGGCAAGTCCATGGACTGCGGCTTGGCCAGATCAACGATCAGGCTGGCACGGCTTTCACCGTTGGCGGTGTTGAACGACAGGTTTTCCAAAGCCACTTGCGGAGCACCGGCCAGGAGTTTTTCCAGGTCGGCCTTGACCTGGGCTTCCTCGGCTTCGGTCAGGCTCAACTCTGGCGCTGGCTCACCGGCCGCCGCAGCCTCGGCAGCGGCTTTTTCATAGGGTTGCAGCTTGGTCTGGTAAATCTGCATCAGCGACATGGTGGCCGGGATGTCCAGGTTCTTCAGGCTGACCGCCATCTGCGCCGAACCAATGGTCTTGTCGTTGAACGACAACTCACCGATCTTGTAATCGGCACGCCCCGAAGCGCTGGTGCCGTTCTCGCTGCTGCTGTTCTTCATTTCGAAGTTTTTCAGGCCCAGCACTGACTTCGGCTCGCCAAAGGTGGCCTTGGTGCTGCTCATCAGCAGGGTGTTGTCACCCATGTAGTAACCGTAGGTGCTTTTGCTCAGGTTACTGGCCAATGTCAGGCCGTTCAGCTCGACCTGCACTGGTGTCTGGTCTTCGGCGACGGTGGTCAACTTGAAGCTGTCCATGTAGCCGTCAGCCTTGACCTTCTGTCCCTGGGCGCTGGCGGCCACGTCGATCTTCAGGCCGGAGAAGGTGAGTTGGGACTGCTCATCCAGCTTCGTCTCCAATGGCAGCAGCTCATAGGTGCCGTTGATGGACTCGTCGTAACCCAGGTTGACCACACCTTTGAGCGGGGACTGGTCCTTGGTGGCAGCGAACCACTTGTCTGTCAGTGGATTGCGCTCGAGAGCGGTGTGACTGGTGGCCATGACCGGCAGCCACTTGAGCGTAATCAAACGCGAGAATGGTAGTGGGCCGTGCTCGATCCGGTCGACGAAGAGCAGCTCGACCGACTCGCCGCCGAATATCTCGCCTTCGCCTTTGAGGCGGTAGTGGGCGGTGCTGCTGAATGTGCCACGGTCCATGGAAACCAGCTCCAGGGCGGCAGTGCTGTTGGATCCGGACAAGGCTGTCTGCATCTGCTTATTGCTATCGGCAATAGCATTTTTCAACACGCCTTCGAGTTTGGTTCCGGTGTACCAGGCGCCACCCGCGCTGATAGCTCCGACAGCCACAACGATTCCCAGAAGTACGCTTGCTGATTTATTCATGAGTGACCCGATCGATATCCATGGTTGAAGAAAGCCGTCGTCTTCCCTGACCCGCGAAGGGTGTGGCTCGACGCCGTAAAGAGGAGGGGAGATTACCATCAGGCACCCTTGCGGGCCCAATGTTTATAGGGGTAAAAACGTTTTCTTGAGAGGTGGTCTACGAATATTGGACTTCGATTTCGTCGAGCTGATGATCGAAAGTCTTGAGTCGGGCCGTCCAGGTGTACACCAGCACTTCAAAATCGCGATTGATCACCGCCGCCCCCGATGACTCTGCGCGTGAATCGCAAAAGTCCAGTTGATAGCGCTCCCGGGCCATGGCGTTAGCCACGTCACACAATTCACGGGCGTTGTTGAGCCAGTGCCAGCCTTCTTGGGTGACTTGCTTGTCCAAGGCTGCGCATTGGGTTTTCAGAGCCTCCAGGCTTTTCTCCAGCGGGGTGCCGGTGAGCTCGCCCATGACTTCCTGGAAGGTGCGGCCTGGCTGCCAATAGCTGCCCCAGAAATAACGGTCAAACACCGTTTCGACACGGCGCAGCGCCACTTTGGTGTCCCAAATCAGCACCAGGGTCTTGCCTTGCTCGAGGTGTTTTTTCTTGATGCGTTGGCCCTGAAGCGATGCCCAGGCCACGATTGCAATGGATATCACGCCAATCAACGCCGCAGCGCTATCGAGGAACAAGAGCGCCTTGTCGATCTGGTGAGTGAGCATGACACCATAGAAATAAGTGGCTGAGAGCAGCAGCAATGCCGCAGTCGCACACCAAAAGCCGGGAGCATAAGGGTTTTTCATTATTGGAATCCCCATGACCAGTGACCGTCGCGGGCTTTGGGTCGCCAAAACCCGACTACAACAGCATAGCAACGGCATTGGGGGTTTGCCGGGGCATCAGAGGCTCGATCCGATTACCGGCCCAAAAACGACAAAACCCCTGTCTGCATCAGCAGACAGGGGTCCTGGGAATTCAATCTTGACGATGACCTACTCTCACATGGGGAAACCCCACACTACCATCGGCGATGCATCGTTTCACTGCTGAGTTCGGGATGGGATCAGG
>NZ_JABWRA010000057.1:0-39032 GCF_014268705.1 Pseudomonas sp. SWRI179
TGCCCAGATGGTGAAATTGGTAGACACGCCAGCTTCAGGTGCTGGTGACCGCAAGGTCGTGGAAGTTCGAGTCTTCTTCTGGGCACCAATTCAAGCTTCAAGGTTAAGGCCTTGAACCTCACAGAAACCCGCGAAAGCGGGTTTTTGCGTTTCTGGGTATTGGAAAGCAGACACGAATGCATTCGAGGCATTGAAACCGCTTTCGCGAGCAGGCTCGCTCCCACAGTTGACCTCAAGCGCCCACAGATTCTGCGTTCACTGTAATCCCCTGTGGGAGCGAGCCTGCTCGCGATTAGGCCAGCTCAAACAACGCTAAGCCCTGAACTGCCCCAGGCTGGCCTTCAACTGCGCCGCCAGACTGTCCAGCACCTTGCCGCTGGCAGTGGTCTCAACGACAGCCTGGGCCGCCTTCTCGGCCTGGGCATGGATGGTTTCCACCCGCCCACGCACCGCTTGCGCGCCCTGGGCTTGATGGGCCGCCGCCTGGGTCGCCAGACCGATGGCCGCATGCACCTGCTCGACGGACGCCTGCACCGACTGCTGCAGCCGCGCGCTGTCACGCAACACCAACAAACCTTCGCTGGCCTGACGCCCCGCCTGGCCAATGGCGGCCACCGCCTCGCGAGCGCCTTGCTGCAAGGCCACGATGTGCGCCTGGATATCGCCCGTCGAGCTCTGGGTCTTGCTCGCCAACGCCCGCACCTCGTCCGCTACCACCGCAAACCCGCGCCCGGTTTCCCCGGCCCGCGCCGCCTCGATGGCCGCGTTCAGGGCCAGCAAGTTGGTCTGCTCGGCAATGCCATGAATCACCGTCAGCACCACTTCAATCTGTTCGCTCTGCTGCGCCAGCCGCTCGATCACTTTCGCCCCGGTGTCCACCTGGCCGGCCAGCGCTTCGATCAAGCCGCCCACCTTGGCCGAAGTCCGGGTGTTTTCATCGGTGGCCTGGCGGATTTCCACCACTTGTTGCAGCGCCGCCTGCATTGCCTGACTTTCCGATTGAGCTTCGTCAGCCATTTGCGACAGCGCACGCAGGCTCTCGGCCACTTCATCGCGCTGCATCCCGGCCGCCGCGTCGGCGCCGGAGTTGCGCAAGGTCATCGCGCCGATTTCCACACCGGTACGCTGGGCCACATCGCCCGCCTCGCGCACGATGGGTTGCAACTTATCCACAAAGCGATTGACCGCCGAGGCCATGTCGCCGATTTCGTCCTTGCTATTGATTTGCACACGCTTGGTCAGGTCACCCTCGCCCGCCGCCAGGTCGTTCATGGCGGCGATCAGCAGCTTCAAGCGATTGACCACTCGACGCCCCAGCACCACGGCCAGCAGCGCCAGCACGCCGAAGCCCACCAGCGCCAAGCCCAGGCCGATGCGCCAGCGCAAAGTGCCTGCGGCCTCCTGGACAGTGGAGGCGGTATTGGTTTGCATCTGCGTGGCCGTGGCCTGGGCCGACTCCAAGCGACCGCGCATGGCGGTGGCGCTGTCAGCCGCCGCGCCTTTGAGACTGTCGCCGACCAATTGGTCGCTGCTGGCGATCAAGGCCGAGAAGCGCTGGTCCAACGCCTTCAGGTCGGTTTCAACGGAAGCCGTGGAAACCCCCATCAAGACCTTGCCGATCTCTACGCCGTTGGGGTTGATCGAGGCTTCCAGGTAATACACAGACGGATCGTTTTTCGCCGCGTCCAGCACCTTGTCCAACGCCCGCTCGCCCTTGCCCTTCTCCAGCAGCGCCTTGTTGATCGGGTTTTCCCGGTTCAGGTAGCGAGTCAAGTGCTCACCATTGGCGTCGTCATAGATGACGAACAGCACGTTGGGATTGCGCTGGGCCCGACGGGCGAATTCAGAGAGGGTGGGCACGTCGTTATCCCACATGGCGCGCGGCGCAACGGACGCCAGGAGTTGCGCCATATCATTGGCGGAATCCCTCAAGTCCTTCTCCAACGTCCCACGCAACTGCGCCTGCTCGTCCTTCAGGCGAGCGGACAGCCCGGCGTTCAGTCGCTGGCGGGTATTGGCGGACAAGCTGTCCAGGCTCGACGTGACTTCGCGCCCGGCCTGCTCCAGCTCGGTGGAAAGCTTCTGGCTGTCCGCCCCCAGCCGCGCGCCAAGGTCAGCTTCCAGCGCCGTGACGGTGCTTCGGGTCAGCGCAACGGCCACCAGCACCTGCACCAAAAGGGCGATACCCAGGGTAACGAACACAGGCCGCAATAAACGGCTTTGTAACAGTGAGAGAACGGCCGACACGTGAAATCCCTCTACCAAACGCCATTAATTTGATGGCACTCGGAAAAGCGGTGCCTTAATGGAGTTGCATAGCAAGTGTCGTGCCGCCCGGCAGGCAGAAACGACAAAGGACCCTAATGAGGGCCCTTTGTGTGTTACATCAACGACTTATCAGGCAAACGGATGACGCAGAACGATGGTTTCGTTGCGGTCCGGCCCCGTCGAAATAATGTCGATCGGCGCGCCGACCAACTCTTCGACGCGCTTGATGTAGTTGCGCGCGGCCACCGGCAGCTCTTCCAGGGTCTTGGCGCCCACGGTCGATTCGGTCCAGCCCGGCATCTGCTCGTACACCGGCTCCAGGCCGATGTAGCTGTCGGCATCGGTCGGTGCGTCGATGACAGCGCCGTCCTGGTTCTTGTAGCCCACGCAGATGTTGATGGTTTCCAGGCCGTCCAGCACGTCCAGCTTGGTCAGGCACAGGCCCGAGATGCTGTTGACGTCGATGGCGCGACGCAGGATGACGGCATCGAACCAGCCGCAACGACGGGCACGGCCGGTGGTGGCACCGAACTCGTGGCCACGCTTGGCCAGGAAAGCACCGACGTCGTCGAACAGCTCAGTCGGGAATGGACCCGAACCGACGCGCGTGGTGTAGGCCTTGGTGATGCCCAGGATGTAGTCCAGGTACATCGGGCCGAAACCCGAACCGGTGGCGATGCCGCCGGCGGTGGTGTTGGAGCTGGTGACGTACGGGTAGGTACCGTGGTCGATGTCCAGCAGCGAACCCTGGGCACCTTCGAACATGATGTCCTTGCCGGCGCGACGCAGCTCGTGCAGCTCGGCGGTGACGTCGAGCATCATCGGCTTGAGCAGCTCGGCGTATTCCATGCACTCATCCAGGGTTTTCTGGAAGTCGATGGCCGGCTCTTTGTAGTAATTGACCAGGACGAAGTTGTGGTAGTCCAGCAACTCACCCAGCTTGGCGGCGAAACGCTCACGGTGGAACAGGTCACCGATGCGCAGACCACGACGGGCCACCTTGTCTTCGTAGGCCGGGCCGATGCCACGACCGGTGGTGCCGATCTTCAGCTCGCCACGGGCCTTTTCACGGGCCTGGTCCAGCGCAACGTGGTAGGACAGGATCAGCGGGCAGGACGGGCTGATACGCAGGCGCTCGCGCACCGGTACGCCTTTTTCTTCCAGCTTGATGATTTCCCGCAGCAAGGCGTCGGGCGCAACCACCACACCGTTGCCGATCAGGCACTGGACGCCTTCGCGCAGCACGCCCGACGGAATCAGGTGCAGGACGGTTTTCTCACCGTCGATGACCAAGGTGTGGCCTGCGTTGTGGCCACCCTGGTAGCGCACTACGGCGGCAGCATGTTCGGTCAGCAGATCAACGATCTTGCCTTTGCCCTCATCACCCCACTGGGTGCCCAGGACTACGACATTCTTACCCATAACACTTGTCCTCATTCGCGCAAACTTGGTGCCGGCTTCGGCCGGCGGGAAAACTCAAGAAGCCAGCGGCAATACTTGCCAAAGCCCGTTCTGCTGAATCAATTGCCGGTCGCAGTCCGCTTCACGGGCGGCGGCCAAAGGTTGCCCTGGCAAAGCCTGGACAACACGCTGACCCTCACTGCGCAACTGGCAGACCGCCTGCCAGAGTGCCGCATCCGTACTGTCAGGCATCCAGATACCGCCAGACGGTAGCTCGACTTCAGCACGCCCCAGGGTCACCAGGGTTTTCAAATCGGTGGAGAAACCGGTCGCCGGACGGGCACGACCAAAGTCAGCGCCGATGTCGTCATAGCGGCCGCCCTGGGCGATGGACTGCCCCACGCCCGGTACGAAGACCGCGAACACGACACCGGTGTGGTAGTGATAACCGCGCAACTCGCCCAGGTCGAAATACAGCGGCAACTCGGGGAAACGCACCGACAGACGCTCGGCAATCGCCAGCAAGTCGTCCAGCGCGGCCAACACCGGCGCCGGCGCATGGGCCAGGCGTTCACGGGCCGCGACCAATACTTCACGCCCGCCGCACAGGCCCACCAGCGCCCGCAGCATGCCCGACAGATCGGCCGGCAGGCCCTCGGTCAGGCTGATGACTTCGTCGATGGCCTTGCGTTGCAGGGCATCGAACAGCTGTTGTTCAACTTCGCCGGACAAACCGGCCGCACGGGCCAGGCCGCGATAGATACCGACATGCCCCAGGTCCATGTGGACATCCGGCACGTCAGCCAGTTGCAGCATGGCCAGCATCAGGCTGATGACTTCCACGTCGCTGCTCGGGCTGGCATCGCCATACAACTCGGCGCCCAATTGGATCGGGCTGCGCGAAGAGGACAAGGCGCGCGGCTGGGCATGCAGCACACTGCCGGCGTAGCACAGGCGGCTCGGGCCCTCGCGGCGCAGGGTGTGGGCGTCGATGCGCGCCACTTGCGGCGTGATGTCGGCACGAAAGCCCATCTGCCGACCCGACTGCGGGTCGATTACCTTGAAGGTGCGCAGGTCCAGGTCCTGGCCCGCGCCGGTGAGCAGGGATTCCAGGTACTCGATATGCGGGGTGACGACGAACTCGTAACCCCAGCTCTGGAACAGATCCAACACCTGCCGACGCGCCACTTCGATACGCGCAGCTTCCGGTGGCAGTACTTCTTCGATGCCATCTGGCAGCAGCCAGCGGTCTACCGTTGCCATTACGCCATTCCCCTATGGTCCGGGCGGCCAGCTTTAGGGCTGGCCTTGAGTGAAGCAGAAAATACCTGCGCCAGGCGCGCAGCTTGGGCAAAAAACGCGCAAGAGCGACGTGACGAATGGCCCATCATCGGCCTCGCCCGGCACTTTCCTCGAAAAACCTGTCGAGTCGTTCAACCCGACGCCTGCACCTATAAAACCGCAATCGAACGTGCAGACGCAAAAAAGCCGGGAATTTCCCGGCTGCCGCATCATACACACGTTTTCCCAAAGGATCACCCCGCCCGACGTTTTAGCCGCCGGGCGGAGTGTCTCAGGTCAACGCCGCATCAAGGCTTGGACTTTTCCAGGTAGTGGAAGAAGTCGCTGCTTGGGTCCAGGACCAGGACGTCGGATTTGTTCGCGAAGCTTTCACGGTAGGCACGCAGGCTACGGTAGAACGCGTAGAACTCCTGATCCTGACCATAAGCCTTGGCGTAGATCGAAGCGGCCTGGGCATCACCATCACCACGGACCTCTTCCGATTCACGATAGGCTTCGGCCAGCAGCACGCGGCGTTGGCGATCGGCGTCGGCACGGATGCCTTCGGCCAGCTCGTTACCCTTGGCGCGGTGCTCGCGAGCTTCACGCTCACGCTCGGTGCTCATCCGCTCGAACACGCTGCGGTTCACTTCCTTCGGCAGGTCGATAGCCTTGACCCGGACATCGACCACTTCGATACCCAGCTCTTTTTCCGCCATCGCATTCAGCGAACGGGTGATGTCGGCCATGAGCGCATCACGCTCGCCGGACACCACTTCATGCAGCGTGCGCTTACCGAACTGGTCACGCAGGCCCGATTCCAGACGACGGGACAGACGCTCGTCGGCGATCTGCTTGAGGCCCGAGGTCGCAGTGTAGAAGCGCTCGGCATCCTTCACGCGCCACTTGGCGTAGGCGTCCACCATCACGGCTTTCTTTTCCAGTGTCAGGAAGCGTTGCGTCGGCGCATCCAGCGTCATCAGGCGAGCGTCGAACTTGCGCACCTTGTTGACGTACGGCACCTTCACATGCAGCCCCGGCTGGACATCAGCCTGGACCACGCGACCGAATTGCAGCAACACCGCGCGCTCGGTCTGAGCCACGATGTAGAAGCAGTTCCAGGCAGCGATCGCCACGACGACACCGACAATAAGGGCGATCAGCGATTTATTGCTCATCAGCGACTCTCCCTGGTACGTGCTTGCTGTTGTTGCAGGTCCGCCGCCGCACGGGTGCTGGCCTCATTGCTGGCCGCCGTCGAACTGGCCGGTGGCGTACTGGTGTTTCGACCGCTCTCGACCATCTTGTCCAGCGGCAGGTACAGCAGATTGCTCTGGCCGTTCTTGTTGCCGGTCACGAGGACCTTGCTGGTGTTGCTGAAGACTTCCTGCATGGTGTCCAGGTACAGACGCTGGCGGGTCACTTCAGGGGCCTTGCGATATTCGGCCACCAGCTTGGTAAAGCGATCGGCCTCACCCTTGGCACGGGAGACCACTTCATCGCGGTAACCGTTGGCATCCTCGATAATGCGCTGGGCCTGGCCACGGGCTTCCGGCACGACGCCGTTGGCATAGGTTTCGGCCTGGTTGCGCGAACGCTGCTCGTCTTCACGGGCACGGATCACGTCATCGAAGGCTTCCTGGACCTCACGCGGTGCCGCTGCGCTCTGGACGTTGACCTGGGTGACGGTGATACCGGTGCGATAGGTATCGAGGAAACGTTGCAGACGCTCCTTGATTTCGCTCGCCATCAGCTCGCGACCTTCGGTCAGCACCTGGTCCATGGCGGTGGAACCCACCACATGGCGCAAGGCACTTTCGGTCGCGTGCTGCAAGCTGATCTCCGGCTGGTCGACGTTCAGCACGAAGTCCTGCAGGTTGGTGATCTTGTATTGCACGGTCAGCGGCACTTCGACGATGTTCTCGTCTTCCGTGAGCATCTGGCCCTGCTTGGTGTACGCCCGCTCACGCGTGACGTTCTCCATGTACTTCTGGTCGATCGGCGGGAAATAGATGTTCAGGCCCGGGCCAACCGTCTCGTAGTACTTGCCGAAGCGCAGCACCACGGCTTGCTCCTGTTCGTCCACGACATAGACCGCGCTGTACAGCCAGACAGCCGCCAGCACGACGAGGCCGATGCCGAGCAGGCCGAAACCGCCGCCCTTGCCCGAGCGACCACCGCCCTCATCACCGCGTTTTTTACCACCACCGAACAAACCGTTCAGGCTTTCCTGCAGCTTTCGGAAGGCCTCGTCGAGATCCGGCGGCCCCTTGCGGTCGCCGTTGTTACGACGCTTGCCACCCCAAGGATCCTGATTATTCGAGTTGCCACCCGGCTCATTCCAAGCCATAGCGCTCTCCATCTGATAAAGCAAAGACGCACCCACGGCGCGCCGACCAATGCTACAGAATGCCTGACACCGCTTTCTCAGGCTTTTATTGCAAAGTGTGTTGCTCGATGAATTCCATCGGTTGCAGCCCTTCGCGACTGACCAGCCGATTGAGCTCCGACCGAGGCAGGCGAACAGCCAGCAGGCAGACACCTTCTTCGTCGTGTTCTTCTTTTTGCACGGCCCCCAGCTCGAAAAACTGCGCACGAAGCCGGGCGAAACGTTGCGGCAACTTCAGGGTGCCGACAAACAGATCATTGCCCAACAGCTCGGCCACGGCCTGCTTGAGCAGGTCCAGGCCGGTGCCGTCACGGGCCGACAGCCAGACCCGTTGCGGCTTGCCATCGGCATCGCGCTGGATCTGCGGCTCCACGCCTTCGAGCAAATCGAGTTTGTTGTATACCTCGAGGATCGGCAAGTCCTGGGCTCCGATCTCGCCCAGCACCACCATCACCTGCTCGATCTGCAGCATCCGGTCCGGCTCGGCGGCATCGATCACGTGCAACAGCAGGTCGGAGTTGCTCGACTCTTCGAGCGTAGCCCGGAAAGCCTCGACCAGCTTATGCGGCAGGTGACGGATGAAGCCCACGGTGTCGGCCAGCACGATCGGCCCGAGGTCGTCCAGGTCGAGCCGGCGCAGGGTCGGGTCGAGCGTGGCGAACAACTGGTCGGCGGCGTAGACGTCGGATTGGGTGACATTGTTGAACAGGGTCGATTTGCCGGCGTTGGTATAACCCACCAGTGAAACCGTCGGGATATCCGCGCGCTTGCGACCGCGGCGCGACTGCTCGCGCTGGCTACGGACCTTTTCCAGCCGCCCCTTGATCTGGCGCAGGCGAACCCGCAACAGGCGTCGGTCGGTTTCCAGCTGGGTTTCACCCGGGCCGCGCAGGCCGATACCGCCTTTCTGCCGCTCAAGGTGAGTCCAGCCGCGAACCAGCCGCGTACTCATGTGCTCAAGCTGGGCCAGTTCGACCTGGAGCTTGCCCTCATGGGTGCGGGCGCGCTGGGCGAAGATATCGAGGATCAACCCCGTGCGGTCGATCACGCGACACTCGAAGACACGTTCGAGGTTACGCTCCTGACTGGGCGTGAGGATGTGATTGAAAATCACCAGATCGACCTGCTCGGCCTTGACCAGGTCGCGCAACTCCTCGACCTTGCCACTGCCGATCAGGAACTTGGCGGTTGGCCGATGACGCGGCACGTTGAAAAACGCGACGGTCTCGGCGCCGGCCGAAAGTGCCAATTCCTGAAACTCCTGCGGATCTTCGCGCGCCTCAGGGTCCTGTCCATCCAAGTGAACGAGAATGGCTCGTTCACCACCACCGTGGCGCTCAAAGAACAAAGGAGGCTCCTATCAGGCGTTACCCGGTTCAGCGTCACCGCCTTCGGATTCGGTTGCGCTAGGCAGACGAATTGGACGAACGGGCACCACTGTCGAGATCGCGTGCTTGTAGACCATCTGGCTGACGGTGTTTTTCAGAAGGATGACGAACTGGTCGAAAGACTCGATCGTGCCTTGCAGTTTGATCCCGTTGACCAGATAGATGGACACCCCAACTTTCTCTTTACGTAAAGTGTTCAAGTAAGGGTCTTGTAGCGAATGCCCTTTTGACATGTGCCGCACTCCTTTAAGGATCAATAATAAAAATCGGAATCAGATGGCTTGGGCCGTCACACCCCCAAGGATAGACGGCAATTGCAAGGACTCAGCTCAATATGGAGATGGTCCCGAGGTATTTCAAGGCGCGTGGCAGATTGTCGCAATCGAGACTGTCGAGCCAATGCAGATCAGTCCAGCTGCGCAGCCAGGTGAACTGGCGTTTCGCCAATTGGCGCGTGGCAATGATCCCACGCTCCTGCATCTCGGCTGACGTCAGCTTGCCGTCCAGGTAATCCCAGACTTGTCGATAACCTACCGCACGTATAGACGGCAACCCGGCATGCAGGTCACTTCGCTCACGCAGGGCTACGACCTCGTCTATGAACCCCTGTTCCAACATTAATGTGAATCTTTGTTCAATTCGCCGATGCAGCACTTGCCGGTTCGCCGGAGCGATGGCCAGATTCGCGACAGTATAGGGCAATTGTTGCAGTCCCGAAGCGGCTGCTTCAGTACTTTGCGCAGTTTGTCGCTGGCGCAGGGCAGTCATGCTCTGGCCACTGACCCGATAAACCTCCAGGGCTCGACTCAGTCGCTGCGGGTCATTGGGGTGAATACGCGCTGCCGATTCCGGGTCGATGACCGCCAATTGCTCGTGCAGGGCTTGCCAGCCCAGGCGCGCGGCTTCTTCTTCAATCTGCGCGCGCACCTCGGGATCGGCCGCCGGCATGTCCGCCAGCCCCTCGACCAAGGCCTTGTAATACAGCATCGTGCCGCCCACCAGCAGGGGGATCTTGCCCCGCGCGGTGATTTCGGCCATGGCCTGGAGCGCGTCACGGCGGAAATCGGCCGCCGAATAGGCCTCGGCCGGGTCGAGGATGTCGATCAGGCGGTGGGGGAATTCGGCCAGCAACGCTTTCGACGGCTTGGCGGTGCCGATGTCCATGCCCCGGTAGACCAAGGCCGAATCGACGCTGATCAATTCGCAGGGCAGGACCTTGGTCAACTCAATGGCCAGGTCGGTCTTGCCGGCGGCGGTCGGGCCCATCAGGAAAATCGCGGGTGGCAACGGGTTCATCAACGACCGCGCAGGAACAGTTTGTCCAGGTCGTCCAGGCCCAATTGGGTCCAGGTCGGCCGGCCATGGTTGCATTGACCACTGCGTTCGGTGTTTTCCATGTCCCGCAGCAGACCGTTCATTTCCGGCAGGGCCAGGCGCCGGTTGGCGCGGATCGCGCCGTGGCAGGCCATGGTGCCGAGCAGTTCGTTCAGGTGCGCCTGGATCCGGTCGCTGGTGCCATATTCCATCAAGTCCGCCAGCACGTCACTGACCAGGCGATTGGCCTCGGCCTGCTTCAGCAACGCCGGGATCTGGCGGATCGCCAGGGTTTCCGGGCCCAGGCGCTGCAATTCGAAGCCCAGGCGCTGGAACCAGGCCACATGTTCTTCGGCGCAATCGGCTTCGCGCTGGCTGACGGCCAGGGATTCGGGCACCAACAGCGGCTGGCCGCTCAGGCCTTCGCTGGCCATGGCAATTTTCAGGCGCTCGTACATGATCCGCTCATGGGCGGCGTGCATGTCCACCAGGACCAGGCCCTGGGCATTTTCCGAGAGGATATAGATGCCCTTGAGTTGCGCCAGGGCGTAGCCCAGCGGCGGGATATCGCCCTGGCCATCGGGCATCGCCGCCGCGCCGGCTTCCGGCAAGGGCTTGAAGAACTCGCGATAGGCCGCCTGGGCCTCGGCTGCGGGCACAGTGGATTGTGGACGCGGGGTGTATTGATACTGATAGCCGCTGCCAGCGCCGCTGCCGGCCGTGTTGTAGCTCGGCTGAGGCTGGGGTTGCTCCAGCAATGCGTTGGCCGCCAAGCGCATTTCGCCCTGGGGCCCGAATTCGCCCGCCTCCAGCCCCGTTGGCCGGACCATGCCCGCCACTGCCGCTGGCGCCGCCAGTTGATCTTCCGGACGTACATCGCCCAAGGCGCGGTGCAAGGTGCCGTAGAGGAAATCGTGGACCATGCGCCCGTCACGGAAACGCACCTCATGCTTGGTCGGGTGCACGTTGACGTCCACCACCGCCGGATCGACTTCAAAAAACAGCACGAAGGTCGGATGCCGGCCATTGAACAGCACGTCGCGATAGGCCTGGCGCACCGCGTGAGCCACCAGTTTGTCGCGCACCGCCCGGCCGTTCACGTAGAAATACTGCAGGTCCGCCTGGCTGCGGGAGAACGTTGGCAACCCGACCCAACCCCACAGGTGCAGGCCATTGCGCTCCACCTCGATGGGCAAGGCCTGCTCCAGGAAACCCGCTCCGCACACCGCGCCCACGCGCCGGGCGCGGGCTGCATCATCGCGGGCCTCGTGCAGGCTGAGGATAGTCTTGCCGTTGTGGCGCAAATGGAACGCCACGTCAAAACGCGCCAGGGCCAGGCGCTTGATGACTTCTTGCAGGTGATCGAATTCAGTCTTCTCGGCCTTGAGAAATTTGCGCCGTGCCGGGGTGTTGAAAAATAAATCGCGCACTTCCACCGAGGTGCCCACCGGATGGGCCGCGGGCTGGACGCGAGAGGCCATGTCGCGGCCTTCGGTCTCGACCTGCCAGGCCTGCTCGGCGTCGCGGGTGCGTGAGGTGAGGGTCAGGCGCGACACCGAACTGATGGACGCCAGCGCTTCACCCCGGAAACCCAGGCTCATGACCCGCTCAAGGTCTTCCAGGTCTCGGATCTTGCTGGTGGCGTGACGCGCCAGGGCCAGCGGCAGGTCGTCGGAGGAAATACCACCACCGTCATCGCGCACCCGCAGCAGCTTGACGCCACCTTGCTCGACATCCACATCGATGCGCTTGGCTCCGGAGTCGAGGCTGTTTTCCAGCAGCTCCTTGATGACCGATGCCGGACGCTCGACCACTTCCCCGGCGGCGATCTGGTTCGCCAGCCGAGGGCTGAGCAGTTCGATGCGGGCGGTGCTGCCGATCACTTCGTCACTCATTGCTTGACCGCCACTTCGTTGCCCGGAATGGTCAAGGTCTGGCCAATCTTGAGCTCATCGCTCTTGAGATTGTTGGCGCTGCGCAAGGTGGCGGGCGACACCTGGTAGCGCACGGCAATCATCGCCAGGGTTTCGCCAGGGTTGACGCGGTGGTCCCGTGGCCCCTGGGCGATCTTGCCGGAATCCCGCAGCCAGGCGATGTAGGTGCCCGGCGGTGGGTTCTGCTGGAAGAACTGTCGCACGCCGCTGCTGATGGATCGGGCCAAGGCCTGCTGGTGGCTGGAGGACGACAGCTTGGACGCCTCGTTTGAATTGGAGATGAAGCCGGTCTCCACCAGGATCGACGGGATGTCGGGCGACTTGAGCACCATGAACCCAGCCTGTTCGACGCGCTGCTTGTGCAGCGGCGTGACACGACCGATGTTGCTCAGGACTTTCTGGCCGACGTTCAAGCTGGAGGTCAACGAGGCGGTCATCGACAAATCGAGCAAGACACCGGCAAGCATGCGGTCCTTGTCGTCGAGGCTGACGTTGCCGGCACCGCCGATCAGGTCGGAACGGTTTTCGCTGTCGGCCAGCCAACGGGCGGTCTCGGACGTGGCGCCACGGTCGGACAGGGCAAACACCGAGGCCCCGAACGCGGCTTTCGAAGGCGCGGCGTCGGCGTGAATGGAGACGAACAGGTCGGCGCCCTTCTTGCGGGCGATCTCGGTACGACCGCGCAAAGGAATGAAATAGTCGCCGGTGCGGGTCAGTTCGGCGCGGAAGCCTTTCATGCCGTTGACCTGGCGCTGCAATTCACGGGCGATGGCCAGCACCACGTCTTTTTCACGTTGCCCGCGCGAGCCCGAGGCCCCCGGGTCCTCGCCGCCATGACCGGCATCGATCACCACGATGATATCGCGCTTGCCGGCCGGGGCCGGTGGCAGCTTGAGCGCAGGCTCGGTCGGGGTCACCGGCACCGCGGGCACCGTGGCAACCTTGGTCGGCGGCGGTGGCGGTGGGTCGGCATCGGCCGGGTTGTCGAACAGGTCCACCACCAGCCGGTTGCCGTACTGGGCGTTGGGGGCCAGGGTGAAGCTTTTCGGGGTCACGGCTTTTTTCAGGTCGATGACCACCCGCAGGTCGGTGGGCGTACGCTGGGCCGAGCGCATCGCGGTAATCGGCGTATTGGCGGTAGCGACGTTCAATGGCGCGCCCAGGGAGGCACCGTTGATGTCGATCACCAGGCGATCCGGGGCGGTCAGGGTGAATACGCTGTGCTGCACCGGCCCCGTCAGATCGAACACCAGCCGTGTGTTGTCCGGCGCCCGCCAGAGGCGAACGCTGTTGACCTTTGTCTCGGCCACAGCATCGACGGCCAGTGCCGTAAGCAACAGTCCTACGACAGCAACCACCGCGCGAAAGCGCATACCAAACCCCATCATCAATTAGTTTTCCAATGCCAAAGCGGCACACCACGACTCACCACGGGCGCCTTGCGGCGTCAGTTTCAGCGAACGCCCGCCGTGCTGCGCGCCAATGGTAATGGTCAGGTCGGGCTTTGGCAAAAAGCCTGCACCCTTCTGGGGCCATTCGATCAGACACAAGGCGTCATCTTCGAAATAATCGCGGATACCAAGGAATTCCAGTTCCTCAGGATCCACCAGTCGATACAGGTCGAAATGGAAGGCGCGAATGTCGCCGATCTCATAGGGCTCGACCAAGGTGAACGTGGGGCTCTTGACCGAGCCGACGTGCCCGAGGCCGCGGATGATGCCACGGGACAAGGTGGTTTTCCCCGCGCCGAGGTCGCCTTCGAGAAAAATCAGGCCGTGGCCGGCAGTGATCTGCGCGATGCGGGCGCCAAATTGTGTCATGGCTTGTTCGTCCGCCACGTACAGGGTTACTTCAGACACGGTGAATGCTCCTCCAACAACTGACGAATGGCCGGGATCAGATCGGTCGCCGCCAATCCCCGGCCCGAGCGACCGACCTTGGCACCGGCATTGGCATGCAGCCAGACCGCCAGGCACGCGGCCTCGAAGCTTTCCATGCCCTGGGCCAGCAAGGCCCCGACCACGCCAGCCAGCACATCCCCCAGGCCGGCGGTGGCCATGGCCGGATGGCCCTGGCCGCAGACTGCCAGGCGACCATCCGGGCTGGCGACCAGGCTGCCGGCTCCCTTGAGGATCACCGTGGCGGTGTATTTCTGGCTCAAGGCATGAGCCGCCGCCGGACGATCGGCCTGCACCTGGGCGGTGGATATCTCCAGCAGCCGCGCCGCCTCGCCCGGATGCGGGGTGATCACGCAATGTTCAGGCAGACGGACGTCGCCGGCGCTCAGCAGGTTCAGCGCATCGGCATCCCACACTTGCGGCAGTGGCGCATTGGCTGCGGCCGATAACAGGCTACGTCCCCAGGCAGCCTGGCCCAGGCCCGGCCCGACCACCAGCACGCTGGCCTGCTGGAGCAAGCCCATCAATTGGTTCGCCGAATGGGTGCCCTGCACCATGACTTCCGGCAAACGCATCAGCGCGGCGGACACATGCTCGCTGCGGGTCGCCATCGAAATCATGCCCGCCCCGCAGCGCAGCGCGCTTTCGGCGCTCATCTGGATGGCGCCACCAAAGCCCCGGTCGCCACCGATCAACAGCATGTGACCGAACTTGCCTTTATGGGAAGTGGCGGCGCGAGGTGTCAGATGCGGCAGATTGTGAGGTTGGAGCAGTCGGGCATTGGCCGGTGCTGCTTCAACGATATCCGGATCGGCGTGCAGGTCATTGAATACCAGCTCACCCACCCGGTCCGCCGCTTCGCCCGTGAACAACCCCAGCTTCAAGCCAATGAAGGTCACGGTCAGGTCGGCCGCCACTGCCGTACCCAACACTCGGCCGGTGTCGGCACACAAACCCGAGGGAATATCCACCGCCGCGACCGGCAGGCCGCTGACGTTGATCGTATCGATGGCCTGCACATACGGCTCACGCACATCGCCACTCAGGCCCGTGCCAAGCAACGCGTCCAGCAGCACGCCACGCAACTCGGCTTCATCCGACCACGGTTCCATCGGCACGCCCACCGCCACCGCCTCGGCGTGGGCATTGGCCGCGTCCCCCTGCAATCGCCGGGGTTCGCCCACCGTCAGCACCCGCACCGACCAGCCGGCACGCCGGGCCAGGGTCGCGACCAGGTAACCATCGCCGGCATTGTTGCCATGGCCGGCCAGCACGGTCAGCTCATGGGCGTCAGGCCAGCGTCGGACGATCGCGCGCCAGGTGGCACGGGCGGCGCGCTGCATCAATTCAAAGCCAGCAGTGCCTGCGGCGATCAGTTGTGCGTCGAGGGCCCGGACCTGCGCGGCGCTGTACAGCGCGTCGGGAAAATCATCTTTAGTGTGCGGCATGCGTCTTCGGGCTCCGATGTCTGGCAGAATTATACGCATCTCAGCTCTGGTTTCTCTCGCCTCATGCCTGCCATTCCCACAGACCTCCCCGCCCTCGCCCAATCCATCAAGGAATGGGGCCGCGAGCTGGGTTTCCAGCAGGTCGGCATCAGCGGCCTGGACCTGGCCGAGCATGAGCAACACCTGCAACGCTGGCTCGAGGCCGGCTACCACGGCGAAATGGACTACATGGGCGCCCATGGCAGCAAACGCTCGCACCCCGAGGAATTGGTGCCGGGCACATTGCGCGTGGTGTCCCTGCGCATGGATTACCTGCCGGGCGACACCCAGATGGCGCAGATGCTCGGCCAACCGGAAAAAGCCTACGTCTCGCGTTATGCGTTGGGCCGCGATTACCACAAATTGATCCGTAAACGCGTGCAACAATTGGCGGAAAAAATCCAGGCGGTCATCGGTCCCTTTGGCTACCGCGCCTTCGTCGACAGCGCGCCGGTCCTGGAAAAAGCCATCGCCGAACAGGCCGGCCTGGGCTGGATCGGTAAAAACACCCTGGTATTGAACCGCAAGGCCGGCAGTTATTTTTTCCTGAGCGAGCTGTTCGTCGACTTGCCGCTGCCGACAGACCCGCCCCACGGCACCGAACATTGCGGAAAATGCACCGCGTGCCTGGACATTTGTCCGACGAATGCCTTCGTCGGGCCCTACGTGCTCGATGCCCGCCGCTGCATTTCCTACCTGACCATCGAGCTGAAAAGCGCCATTCCCGAAGAGTTGCGGCCACTGATCGGCAACCGGGTGTTCGGCTGCGACGATTGCCAGATTGTCTGCCCGTGGAACCGCTTCGCCCGTCCGTCGGGGGAAAGCGATTTCAAGCCGCGGCACAACCTGGACAATGCCGGGCTGGCCGAGTTGTTCCTGTGGGACGAAGACACATTTCTCAGCAGCACCGAAGGTTCACCGCTGCGCCGTGCCGGTTACGAACGCTGGCTGCGCAATCTGGCGGTGGGCCTGGGCAATGCGCCGTCGACGATTCCCGTGCTGCAAGCGCTGGAGGCGCGGCGTGACTATCCGTCGGAGCTGGTGCGCGAGCATGTGGAATGGGCGTTACGCCAACATGCCGAGCGTCAGACTTCGTCGTTGTAGACGAACTTCGGCATTTCCCAGTGAAAGCGAATTGCCAGGAGCCGCAGCAGGAAACCGCCAAACAAGGTGATGAGGATCGCCTGCTCGTTCGGCAGTTGCAGGAAGACACACAGCAGATAACACCACGCCGCGGCAAACGAGACGCTGGCGTAGAGTTCGCGACGGAAGATCAGCGGAATATCGTTGCAAAAGATGTCCCGCAGAATGCCACCGAACACCCCGGTAATCACCCCGCTAACCGACGCCACCAGCATGCCATGGCCCATTTCCAGGGCCGTCATGCAACCGATCAGCGTGAACGCCACCAGGCCCACGGCGTCGAGCACCAGGAACAGTGAGCGCAGATGGCGCATCCAGCGCGCCATGAACACCGTCAACATCGCCGCCGCGGTGGTCAGCACCAGGTATTCCGGATGCTTGACCCACGTAAGCGGGTAATGACCGAGCAACACGTCGCGCACCGAGCCGCCACCCAGCGCCGTGACACAGGCGATCAGCACCACGCCGAACCAGTCCATGCCCCGCCGCCCGGCAGACAAGGCGCCGGTCATGGCTTCAGCGGTGATGGCGATCAGATAAAGCATCAGCAACATGATGGCGGTCCATCCGAGAAGGCGCGCAGTCTAGCCAGTTTGGGCTGGCACCAAAAGAGGGCGCGGCCCCGTCTTCTGCCTGAACACCATGCAGCCAAGCCCAAACAACTCCTTGTGGCGAGGGAGCTTGCTCCCGCTCGGCTGCGCAGCAGCCGCAAACCAGACAATTCGGTCTTCCTGGAAAACTGTTGGGGCCTGCTTCGCAGGCCAGCGGGAGCAAGCTCCCTCGCCACAAAAGCTGTCTCGCCGCAGTAGCCTTCGAGTCGACTCAGAACTTGATGAAGTGCTTACGGTAATGCTGCAACTCGGCAATGGACTCGCGGATGTCGTCCAGGGCCAGGTGGGTGCTGCCTTTCTGGAAGCTGTCGCGCACTTGCGGTGCCCAGCGGGCGGCCAGTTCCTTGAGGGTGGAGACGTCCAGGTTGCGGTAGTGGAAGTAGCTTTCCAGGGATTTCATGTGGGTATAAAGGAAGCGACGATCCTGGCAGATGCTGTTGCCACAGATCGGCGACTTGCCCTTGGGCACCCACTGCTCCAGGAACGCGAGGGTCTGGGCTTCGGCTTCGGCCATGCTGATCTTGCTCTCGCGCACCCGTTGGGTCAGGCCCGAGCCGCCGTGCTGGCGGGTGTTCCACTCGTCCATGCCGGCCAGGATCTCGTCGCTGTGATGGATCGCGATCACCGGGCCCTCGGCCAGGGTGTTGAGGTCGCTGTCGGTGACGATGGTGGCCATTTCGATGATGACGTCAGTGTCAGGGTTCAGACCGGTCATTTCCAGGTCGATCCAGATCAGGTTCTGCGGGTTTTGCATAGGGAGGCTCCTCGGCGTAGCCACGCAGTTTAGCCTAGGCAGCCCCTTGGGCGTGCTAAACTCGCCGCCGTTTTACCCTATTCGCTGTATTTCTTCATACGGAACACCCATGGCCAAACGCCAACTCAATCGTCGTCAAAACTGGCGCATCGAAAAGATCCAGGGTGAGCGCGCCGCCCGCGCCGCCAAACGCGAATCCAGTGCTGTCGAAGCCCTGGAGGGTGGCGACCTGGGTCCTGAACAGACCGGCCTGGTGATCGCCCACTTCGGCGTGCAGGTCGAGGTCGAGGCCCAGGAAGGCGAACTGGCCGGCCAGGTGTTCCGCTGCCACTTGCGCGCCAACCTGCCGGCGCTGGTGACGGGCGACCAGGTGGTCTGGCGTGCCGGCAACCAGGGCATCGGCGTGATTGTCGCGCAACTGCCGCGCCACACCGAGCTATGCCGCCCGGACAGCCGGGGCCAGCTCAAGCCCGTGGCCGCCAACGTCGACATGATCGTTATTGTGTTCGCGCCGTTGCCCGAGCCCCACGCCAACCTGATCGACCGCTACCTGGTGGCCGCCGAGCACGCCGGCATCCGCCCGTTGCTGCTGCTCAACAAGTTCGACCTGATCGACGAACACAACGCCCCGGCGCTGAACGCCCTGCTGTCGGTCTACCGGGACTTGGGTTATCCGGTGCTGGAAGTCTCGGCCCACCACGGTAACGGCATGGAACAATTGCAACAGCAGTTGGACGGGCGCATCAGTGTGTTCGTCGGCCAGTCCGGCGTCGGCAAGTCTTCGTTGGTCAACAGCCTGCTGCCGGAAGTCGAGACCCGCGTCGGGCCGTTGTCCGAGCTGTCCGGCCAAGGCACCCACACCACGACCACGGCGCGGCTGTTCCACTTCCCTGGTGGCGGTGAACTGATCGACTCGCCGGGTATCCGCGAATTCGGCCTGGGCCACGTCAGCCGGGCCGATGTCGAAGCCGGGTTCATCGAGTTCAACGAGCTGATCGGTACCTGCCGCTTCCGCGACTGCAAGCACGACCGCGAACCCGGTTGCGCCCTGCTCAAGGCCCTGGAAGAAGGTCGCGTGCATCAGCAACGGATGAACAGCTACCGCTCGATCATCGCCAGCCTGCCGGAAAGCAGTTATTGACCTGCACGCAGTATCAAGCCGATCACTCTTGTGGCGAGGGAGCTTGCTCCCGCTGGACTGCGAAGCAGGCCCCAACAGTCTCCAGCCAGACCGAGTTGTCCGGTCTTGCGACTGCTGCGCAGCCGAGCGGGAGCAAGCTCCCTCGCCACAAAGGCAAGCAATCCTCAAGTAAACAGTGGACCCACAAAAAAGCCGACATCGAGGTCGGCTTTTTTGTGGGTCACTGCGCCGGCGGCTCGGCCGGTTTCGGTGCGGTGTCGTCGAACAGGTTCAGGCGCTCGCGCAGCTCATGGGACGGTACGGGTTGCTGGTCCGCCGGCAACGCATTCGGATCGACCGCTGCACCTGGCGTAGCCTGTGGAGCTGGCACTTCACCCGGTGCACCCTCGCCCGGAACCGAATCGGGCGCCGGATCGTCGGTTTGTGAGCCCTCGATGGCTTTCTGCGCCTTCTTGGTCAACACCACGATGTCGATGCGCCGGTTGACCGGGTTGAACGGGTCCTTGCGGTCGAACAGCGCCGAAGAGGCATAACCGACCACCCGTGCCACCTGCTCGTCCGGATAGCTGCCGGCCACCAGGGCGCGACGGGCCGCGTTGGCGCGGTTGGCGGACAATTCCCAGTTTCCATAGTCACCCTTACCGATGTAAGGCTTGGCATCGGTATGACCACTGATGCTGATTTTGTTCGGCACCGCCTTGATGGTGTCGGCCATGGCCAGCAGGATATCTTCGAAATAAGGCTTCAGACGTGCGCTGCCAGAATCGAACATCGGCCGGTTCTCGGCGTCCATGATCTGGATGCGCAAGCCGTTCGGGGTAATTTCGAACAGGATCTGGTCCTTGAACTTCTGCAGCTCCGGGTTCTCTTCGACCTTGTTCTGCAATTCCTGCAGCAGCAACTCCAAACGCTCGCGCTCGACCTGCTCGGCCATGCCCTCGACCTGCTCGGAATCCACCGTGACCTTGTCGGGCTGGGGCTGGGACTTGACCTCGGGATTGAGGGTCGTGTCCGGCGCCAGGGTCGGCGAGCCGCCCAGGTCGATGATGTAGGGCGTGCCGCTTTCGGAAAAGCCGACCGGGTCCTTGAAGTAACCGGCGATGGCGATCTTCTGTTCCGGGGTTGCCGTGGACAGCAGCCACAGCACCAGGAAGAACGCCATCATCGCCGTGGCGAAGTCGGCGAAGGCAATTTTCCAGGCGCCCCCGTGATGCCCCCCGGCAATGCGCTTGATGCGCTTTACAATAATCGGTTGGTTATTTTCCATAACTTAACGACCGCGAACCGCTTGTTCCAGCTCGGCGAAGCTTGGACGGTGCGCCGGGTACAGGACCTTGCGACCGAACTCCACCGCCAGCGATGGCGGCATGCCCGAGGCCGAAGCCACCAGGGACGCCTTGATGGCTTCGTAGACGTTGAGTTCTTCCTTGGCATCATGGGCCAGGGAATGGGCCAGCGGGCCGAAGAAGCCATAGGCAGCCAAAATACCGAAGAAGGTACCTACCAGCGCCGCACCCACGTGCAGGCCGATGGACGCCTGGTCGCCTTCGCCCAGGGAGGCCATGGTCACCACGATCCCCAATACCGCCGCGACGATACCGAAGCCTGGCATGCCGTCGGCGATGCCGTTGACCGCGTGGGACGGGTGCTCCAGGTCTTCCTTGAGGCTGTACAGTTCCATGTCGAACAGGCCTTCGAGCTCATGGGGCGCCATATTGCCGGACGACATGATGCGCAGGTAATCACAGATGAACGCCGTCATGCGGTCATCCTTCAGCACCGACGGATACTTGGCGAAAATCGGGCTGGCGGCGGCGTCTTCGATGTCGCCTTCGATCGCCATCATGCCTTCGCGGCGGCTTTTATTGAGGATTTCGTAGATCAGCCCCAGCACCTCCAGATAGAAGGTGTGGCTGAAACGCGAGCCGAACATGCTCAAGGATTTCTTGAGCACGTGCATCGTCATATAGCCAGGGTTGGCCTGCAAGAATGCACCGAGGGCCGCGCCACCGATGATCAACACCTCGAAGGGTTGGATCAGGGCGGCGATCTTGCCGTGGGAGAGCACGTATCCGCCGAGCACGCTCGCGAACACGACAATGATGCCGATAATTTTAGCCATAGATAGAAAGTACTTACTTAAGTCGGGTTCAAGGTCATATTCGGAAGCTGAAAAATCTCTTCTTCTACTTATCGGCAAAACTGCGCCAGACTATAGGCTGTTCTGGCGAAAAGCCAATTAGCCCCGTTCCGGGCGTAGAGAATTCATACGATGATCACGTCCAGCCATGACTAACGAAACCAAGGTTCCAACGCCCCGACCGACCACCCTCGACGGCTGGGTGAAGCTGCTCAACGGCGTGCATCTGCCGGTGCCCCAGGCCAGCCACGACCTGGTCTGCAAGGCCCTCGCCGATAGCCGTCGCTCATTGCGCGACATCGCCGACCTGATGCAGGACAGCCCCGCGCTGGCCCTGAGCGTCATCCGCGAGGCCAACCATCACACCCATGGCAGCCTCGCTGAGCCTGCGGAAAATCTCGAAGTGGCCATCAACCGCCTCGGCCTCAAGCGCACCGAGGAGTTGCTCGCCCGCCTGCCGTCATTGCCGGGGCACGAAATCCCTGTTGCCTTGCGCCAGCTGCAATTGATCAGCCAGCATGCCACGCAACAGGCCAATGGTTTTTTTGCCAGCCGCCTGGCACGGCTGTGGCAAGACATCCACTGGGGCAGCCTGTTGTTCCTGTCGCCGCTTTGGCCCCTGGCCGTGACTCACCCACGGTTGCTCGGGGAATGGGAATTGCGGGTCGTCCATAAAGGCGAGTCCGCACGCAAGGTCGAGCGCGAACTGTTCGGCGTCCGCCTGCTGGAGATCTGCCTGGCGCTGGTGGAGACCTGGCGTTTGCCGATCTGGGTGGCGCAAGGTTATCGCCTGTTGCTCAACGAACGCCGCGAACTGGTGAAAGTCCTGCGCATCGCCCGGGACAGCGAACATCCGCTGCGCCAGCAGAATCGCCTGGACGACGACCCAACCCTGCGGCGCTGGCTCAACCAGCCGGCCAACACCGTGTTGCTGGCCAACGGCCTGGCCCTCGCGGCGCAGCAGGCCTGGGACAGCCCTCACAACACTCGCTGGCAGTACCTCACCAGTTTGTATCTGCAAATGTCGATGGATGAAATCCAGCAGCAGTTGCACCAACAAGCCGCCAACAGCGCACGTCATCACGCCATGCCGGACCTCTGGCACCCGGCCGTGGCGCTGATCTGGCCTTGGGGCAGCCGCCGTATCCACCCCGGCTTGCTGCCCGCCGCGCCGCCCAGCGCCCAGGACCTGAGCCAGTGGCGCAAGCAATGTTCCGCCATGCTGGTGGAGCCGAGCCCCTTCCTCAACGCCATGCACCTGACCACGTCGGCACGGGACGCCCTGGTGGCCTGTGGCATGCGCCGGGTGATGATCCTGATGGCCGACCGCAGCCAGACCAGCGTGCGCGTTCACCAGACCGCCGGTTTGCCCAAGGAAGCCGCGGCCATGAGCTTTACCATCAGCCAGAGCAAAATCTTGCAACGATTACTGGCCCAGCAGGCCCAGGTTCGCCTGAACCCGGACAACAACGCGCAGTTTTCGGCGCTATTACCGCCGGGCCTGCGCAGCCTGTTCCGCGGCGAACACCTGCTGTTGCGCTCACTGACCTGCAATGGCCGGGTGATCATGCTGGTGGCGGTGGACCAGGGCGGCGGGCCGTTCTCGGACGTCACCGTGCAAGCTTTCGGCAAAACCGTGCAATGCATCGAAAGGGCCCTGCATACCTTTACCAACCGCGGCCGCTGAACTTGATACAATCCTCTCCCTTTGCGCCCCTGGAGACCTCACATGCCTGACTTCTCTGGCTTGCCGTTGGTGATCGAGCCGAGCGAGCTGCTACCGCGCCTCGACGCCCGCGAACTGATTCTGGTGGACCTGACCAGCGCCGCCCGCTACGGCACCGGGCATATCCCTGGCGCACGTTTCGTCGACCCCAAGCGCACCCAGCTCGGCCAACCGCCGGCGCCGGGCCTGCTGCCGGCCAAGGCCGACCTTGAAGCCCTCTTCGGTGAGCTCGGGCACAACCCGGATGCGGTCTACGTGGTCTATGACGATGAAGGCGGCGGCTGGGCCGGGCGGTTTATCTGGTTGCTGGACGTGATCGGCCACGGGAACTACCACTACCTCGACGGCGGCTTGCTGTCGTGGCTGGACGAGGGCCTGCCGGTGTCCATCGACGTCCCTGCGCCCGTGGGTGGGCCGGTCAGCCTGACGCTGCACGACGCGCCCACCGCCACCCGTGAGTACCTGCAAAGCCGTCTCGGCGCTGCCGACCTGGCCATCTGGGACGCGCGCGGCCCGCTGGAATACTCCGGCGAAAAAGTCGTCGCGGCCCGGGGCGGACACATTCCCGGCGCGGTCAATTTCGAATGGACCGCCGGCATGGACAAGGCGCGCAACCTGCGCATCCGCAAAGACATGCCGCAAATCCTCGAACGATTGGGCATCACCCCTGATAAAGAAATCATCACCCACTGCCAGACTCACCACCGCTCTGGCTTCACCTACCTGGTGGCCAAGGCGCTCGGTTATCCACGGGTCAAAGGCTATGCCGGTTCCTGGGGCGAATGGGGCAACCACCCCGACACACCCATCGAGCTTTGAAGGTTCTTAAGGACAGTTAATGAAAAACCGTTTATTCATCCTCACCCAATACCTGCTGCCCCACCACCTGCTGTCGCGGCTGGCCGGCCGCATTGCCGAATGCCGCGTGCGCTGGTTCAAGAACGCTTTCACCACGTGGTTTGCCAAGCGCTACCAAGTGGACATGTCCCAGGCCCTGGTGGAAGACCTGACGGCCTACGAGCATTTCAACGCCTTCTTCACCCGCGCCCTGAAGGACGGCGCCCGCCCGCTGGACGAAACCCCGGGCGCGATTCTCAGCCCCGCCGACGGTGCCGTCAGCCAGCTCGGCCCGATCGAGCACGGCCGGGTATTCCAGGCCAAGGGCCACAGCTTCAGCGTGCTGGAACTGCTGGGCGGTGACGCGGCCAACGCAGCGCCGTTCATGGGTGGCGATTTCGCCACCATCTACCTGTCCCCCAAGGACTACCACCGCGTGCACATGCCACTGGCGGGCACCCTGCGGGAAATGGTCTACATCCCCGGGCGGATTTTCTCGGTCAACCAGACCACTGCCGAAAACGTGCCGGAGCTGTTTGCCCGTAACGAGCGCGTCGCGTGCATTTTCGACACCGAGCGTGGACCGATGGCCGTGGTGCTGGTGGGCGCGATGATCGTGGCCTCCATCGAAACCGTCTGGGCCGGGCTGGTGACGCCGCCCAAGCGCGAGCTGAAAACCTTCCGTTACGACGAAGCCGCACGTGCGCCGATTCATCTGGAAAAAGGTGCCGAACTGGGGCGCTTCAAGCTGGGTTCGACCGCTATCGTGCTGTTCGGTCCGGACCAGGTGAAATGGGCCGAGGACCTGGTGGCCGGTTCGCCGGTGCAGATGGGTCAAGGACTGGCACTACCCAACGCTCGATGAGATAGCTAGCGGCGCAATCAACATGAGTCGCTACCCTCGCCGACGCTGCCACACTACGCCTTGGAGTTTTGTCCTGGCCCCCTTTCACTACCCTTGGAATAGGTATGACACGTTCGGCTTTTTCCAGATTCACCTTGCTTGTCTTGATGATCGGCTTCACTGCGCACCTGACGGGACTGCTGTTCATTATCGACGGCAGCACTTACACCACGATATCCAACGCGAGTCTTTTTATACCCGCGTTGCTTTTATGTGTGCTCGATGCGCGCCTACGTCAAGGCATTGTCCAAAAGCCCTACTGGCCGGTACTGCTGGTACTGGTCTTTTCGCTGCTGGTAGCGCTGCTGAATCCCGGGTCCGAAGCCTCCGCCTACGGACAATTCAAAACCGTGTTGTACGTAATGTTGTACCTGAGCGCGATTCATATACTGGCCCGGGAAGAACTGCTTGAGAAATGCCTGACGTTTGCCTTTGTGATCGCGGGTTTATTTGCGATTGCCGGTTTGATCATCCACTTCACCCAGCAAGACCAGAACATTTTTTTCTCTGGCAAACGTTTATACAAATTGGGCTATGGCAACTATGCCAACTTCAAGAACCCCATCATTGCGGCGCTGTATTACGGGTTCTTCGGCATTTACGGGTTCCACTTGTTAATGACCAAAACCTTCGGACCGTGGGTCAGAACGTTGTTCATGGCCTGTGTGCTAGGCCTTTCGCTGTACCTGTTCTGCACGCTTTCAAGAGCCGTCTGGCTTGGGTATGGCTTGGCAATCGCTACAAGCATTCTTCTTCACCATAGTTTGAGGTCGAGGAAATGGTTGTGCCTGGCCGGCGTAATATTCCTTGCAATGTCAGTATGGCTATGGCCCGTCATCGTCAAACAGCAAAGTCGTGGCTTCAACCTTCGCGACGTAATCTGGGCAGGCTGGCTAGACCGCATTGACGAGTTCTGGCTGTTTGGTGCCGGGGCGGGCAGTAATTTTGATATCTGCATATCCGAAGTGCATTGCTACAACCAAGTCCACAATCTCTTCCTACAGTATTTTTACGAATTCGGCGTGACAGGTGCAGTACTGTTATTGCTGGCCATCGCCTATGTTTTCAAGCGCGCGATCGACAGGAAGACCTGGCACCATCCCGTCGGTTCGGTAGGCTTGCCCCTGCTTATCTTTGGGGTTGTAACGGCTCTATTCGACTACCACACGGTGTTCAACAGGCCTGGCGTCTATTGGATCGTTTTCTGGCTGCCTATTGGAATGATTCTGTCCCAGAGGTTCGTACCCAGCACACCTCGCGGCAAAGAGGGCGTCGATGCTTCTTGATATTTTCCGATCAGCCAAACGCTACTGGCATATCGAAATCCTCGGCGGTCTCGATAAACCGTTCAGGTGGAGACGGCTTTACCAAAAATGTCAGCGCATCAACAGGTACCGCTACCTTTTCTGGTTCCGCCTGGCATACGCCATGCACCAGCAGGACAGCAAATTCTGGAGACGGCGCGGCAAGCTGCTCAACGAACGCATCAGCCGCCAATTCAATGTAGAGATCATGCTGGGCGCCACCGTCGGGGAAGGCCTATGGATTGCCCATCCGAATGGAATCGTCATCACATCGCACGCCATCATTGGAAAAAATTTCAAGATCTGGCAGAACTGCACGCTGGGTATCAAGGGGCAAAGCGATACCGCAGTATTGCGCATTGGCGACGGCGTCCGGATACATGCTCATGCCTGCATCATCGCTGACCATTTGGAGCTGGGTGACAATGTGATCATTGGCGCAGGCGCCTTCGTCAACAAGAGCATCCCGGCCAACCACCTGTACATCACCCGAAGCGTTGGTGAAATGAAGGAATACGATCCCGTTTCAATGGGCCGCCTGCAGGACTAGTCACCAGGGGTCGCGGTAGCATGATCTTTCGGCTACACCTGCTAGAGTTGGATACATCCTTTTCGTTTCCCGCCGGAGCCTGTCCACGGCATGAATGAGACCAGCCCTCTCCAGCTATTGCGCGTCCTGACCCCGACACAATCACGCCTGTCGTTCTGCGATGCGACGCCAAAGGACCTCAAGCGCTGGATCGCCAACCTGCCCAAGGCCAACATCGGCGAGACCGCTCGCCTGCTGTACCAGGCCCTTGGCGAACTCAACCAACTGCTCACCCCCAGCGACAATCGCCTGCAACTGCTCGAACTGCTGCGGCCCGAGGTGTACTACGTCTGCAAGCACCTGGAGCGGCACTTCCTGCAACAGGCCATCGTGCTGGACGATCGCTCGCGCAAGATCGTCAACCTGTGCCAGGCCCTGCAAACCCAACTGGCGATGGGCTACAAACAGATCGTGGCGCGTATCGCGTCCAAATACACCAAGGACCGCGCCCGCCTGCTGAGCACCGCGTTACAACGGGCGCTGCATGCCCTCAACGGCCCGCTGCTGCGTGCCAGCCAACTTTACAGCCCTGTGCCCGAGGGACTTTGGCTCGATCTGCATCAGTTGTACCGGATCGCCTGCCAGCACCGGCTACAGCACCTGAGCGTGAGTGACGAACTGGCCAGCCAGGTTCATCAACTGAATGCCGAGCAAACCTATGTCGTCGCGCTGTTGCTGGGCGCATCACGCAGCAATCAGCTGCGCCAGAGCCAGATCGGGCGACTGACCGAAACGCTCGAATCCTGGAGCCAGTGGGTCAAGCTGGACCCTGCCACCAGCGCTACCAGCCTGTTCGCGGTCGCTCCGGAGCTGGATGTCGGGCCACGCTATCGCTCCAAGTTCCGCGCCGAACAACAGCCGACCTTGCAGGGCTTCGATCCACAGCCACTGGTGCGGGCAATTGCCACACATTTGGAACAGCCTGCCGCTAACACCTTGCCAGTCCCTGGCGGCATGAGTGCCGACACCTTGCACCACCTGCAAGCCGCCTGGGGCGAAGCGGCTGAGCGCAGCTTCCAGCGCACCGAGGGCAATGGCACGCTGACGCTGTGCGTAGGCATGAGTGCGCTGCACTACTACCTCGGCGGTGAGCGCTCGTTCAACGAAATACTGAAAAGCCCGACTGCTCGCAAAGCCCGCTTCGAAGCCACGCCAAGCAAGACCAACGACACCTGGAGCCAGGCTTTCGACGCCGCCCCGACAGGCGACAACGACCTGCTGCCCTACGAAGAAATCGAATACCCGGTCAACCCGAGCGATGACGACGGCAGTCACTCCGACAACCAGCATCACTTCCCCACCTACGACCTGCCGATCATCAACCACAGCCCTGGCGGCTACTGCCTAGGCTGGCCCAAGGAAGTGCCGGAACAACTGCAAGCCGGGGAAATGATCGGCATCCGCGACGCCAGCGACCAAGCCTGGAGTGTCGCCGTGGTGCGCTGGATCCGCCAGGTGCGCAACGGCGCCATGCAAATGGGTATCGAACTGGTCGCCCCCCATGCCCAGCCGTGCGGACTGCAGCTGGTGCGGGACGAAAATGATCACGGCCATTATCTGCGCGGGCTGTTGCTTCCCGAGATCAGTGCGATTGACCTGCCCCCGACCATGATCGCCCCACGCCTGCCGTTTCAGGAGGGTCAGCGGGTATTGATCAACACCAATGGCCAGGAACGCCGCGCCGGCCTGGACCGACGAGTGACCAGCACGCACAGTTTCAATCAGTTTTCCTACCACCCGGAAGACTCGGCCGAAACCGGGGATGGCGGCGATCAGGAAGGGAATTTCGATTCGTTGTGGAAGTCGCTGTAGACAGCGCACGAACGCTTCGTGGCGAGGGAGCTTGCTCCCGCTGGCCTGCGCAGCAGGCCCAATACGGTCAGACTGACATCCCCGGGCGTGTCAGGTTTCGGGGCCGCTTCGCGCCCCAGCGGGAGCAAGCTCCCTCGCCACAAAAGCATGCGCTCCAAACCGGCGTGTGATTCAGAGCTGCCCGTCCCGATCCCGGAAACCCAGCAGGTACAACACCCCATCCAGCCCCAGGGTGGAAATCGCTTGCCGGGCCGACTGCTTGACTAGCGGCTTGGCACGGAACGCCACGCCCAGGCCCGCGATCGCCAGCATCGGCAAGTCGTTGGCGCCGTCGCCCACGGCGATGGTCTGCTCCAGGCGCAGGCCTTCTTTTTCCGCCAGTTCGCGCAGCAGGTCCGCCTTGCGCTGGGCATCGACGATCGGCTCGACGGCCACGCCGGTCACCTTGCCGTCCACCACTTCCAATTCGTTGGCAAACACGTAGTCGATGCCGAGCTTGGCCTGCAATTGCTTGGCGAAGTAAGTGAAGCCACCGGACAGGATGGCGGTCTTGTAACCCAGGCGCTTGAGTTCGGCGAACAGGGTCTCGGCGCCTTCGGTCAGGCGCAGGGAGGCGCCGATGGAGTCGAGCACGCTGACGTCCAGGCCTTGTAGCAGGGCCAGGCGCTCCTTGAAGCTGGCGCGAAAATCCAGCTCGCCGGCCATGGCTCGCTCAGTGATGGCCGAGACCTTGTCGCCGACGCCGGCCGCCTTGGCCAGTTCGTCGATGACTTCAGCTTCGATCAGCGTCGAGTCCATGTCGAACACTGCCAGGCGGCGGTTACGGCGGAACAGCGAGTCTTCCTGGAAGGCGATGTCGACGTTCAGCTCCTGGGCAACGCTGAGGAACTCGGCACGCAACGCCTGGGGGTCGGCGGGCTCGCCGCGCACCGAAAACTCGATGCAGCCCTTGCCCTTGTCGGCCGGCGTGTCCAGGGGCATGCGCCCGGACAAGCGGTCGATGTGGTCGATGTTCAGGCCATATTGGGCGGTGATCGAGCTGACGCGCTGCAATTGCTCGGCGGTCACCTTGCGGGTCAACAGGGTCACGATGTGGCGCTTCTTGCCCTGGCCGGCCACCCACTGCTGGTAATCGTCCTCGGACACCGGGGTGAAGCGCACCTGCTGGTCGAGCTTGTAGGCGGTGAACAGGATGTCCTTGAGCACGGACTTGCTTTGTTCGGCGTCCGGGATTTCCACCAGGATGCCGAACGACAGCGTGTCATGGATCACCGCCTGACCGATGTCGAGAATGTTCACACCACCCTGGGCCAGAACGCCGGTAATGGCCGCAGTCAGACCCGGACGGTCGCTGCCAGTGATGTTTATCAGGACGATTTCGCGCAAGGCGCACCCCCGCAGGTGGAAAAAAACCGCATTCTACCCACATTCAGTGACCATCGGGCACCGCCAGTGCTTTGCCGGTCATGGGGCTGTCGCTATACTGCGCGTCAATTTCACGGACAAAGAGCCGAGCTCAGTGAACCGGCCCACGCCAGTCAAAACCGACAACTTCTTCCTGCTGATCTTCCGTGCACTGCGTCACCGTCGTGTGCCGATTGCATTGCGCATTGCCAGCCATAACGTAATCCTGGTCGCCCTGGCCCTGGTCATCTATGCCTGCGTGATGGGTTTGCAATTCAAGCAGGCGATGCACGAGCAGGCCGATGCCCTGGGGGAAAGCCTGACCACCCAGACCGCCACATCCGCCACCGAGCTGCTGGTGTCCAACGACATCCTCAGCCTCAACGTGCTGCTCAACAACCTGACCAAGAACAAGCTGGTGGCCCACGCCGCCATCTACAGCGTGGACAACCGCATCCTCGCCGAGGCCGGGCAGCGGCCCAAGCCTGGCCTGCTGGGCGAGTCCGGCGGCATGTACCAGAGCAAGATCACCTTCCAGGACGTGACCGCCGGGCAACTGCGCATCAGCCTGGACATGGACCAGTTCCAGCAACCGATGACCATCAGCCTGCAAAGCATGGGCATCCTCAGCGCGATCCTGCTGGCGCTGGCATTGGCCTTGAGCCTGCGCCTGGGGCGGCACATCTCCACGCCGCTGTTGCAATTGCGCGTCTGGCTGCGGGACATCGACGAACACACGCCCGCCACCCAGCGCCAGGACGAAATCGGCGACCTGGCCCGGCAACTACACGCCAGCTTCGCGCCGGAACCTGAGCCGGTGCCGGAACCTGAAGACATTGACTACGTGGACGACGAGGCCGAGCCGGGTTTCGAAGTGCGTAACCTGCGCGATCCGGGCTTCGACGAAAGCCAGCCGATGCCCGCCTCCAAACCGGCACCACGTCATGTGGTACGCACGGCAGAGGACGAGGAAGACGATGACGCCTTCGCCGACCTGCGTGACGAATCCGCCGAGGGAGCACCTCGACCGGTCGCCAGGCCTGTTGCCTCGAACCTGCCCCAGCACAGCGCCGTATTGGCCGTGCAGTTGGGCGCCCAGGATCAACTGCGCCGCCTGCCCCAGGCGCGCCTGAAGGAGTTGCTCGAGCGCTACCGCGACTGCCTCGACCAGGCCGCATCGCTCTATCAGGGCGAATTGCATACCCTGAACGACGGCAGCACGCTGATGCTGTTCCACACCGAAGACAGCGGCGACGATTACCTGACCAACGCCATTTGCTGCGGTGAGTTGTTGCGCGCCTTGGGTCACCAGTTGCAGATCGAAGTCGCCGACAGCGGCATTACCCTGCAATTGCAATTGGGCCTGACCTTGGGTGATGGCTTGTTCGGCCTGAGCCAGATCGACCTGCTGCTGACCGAAACCGCCCAGGACGCCCTGGCACTGTCGCAACACAGCCGCAACCTGCTGCTGGTGGAGCGCAAGATCAATGACGACGCCCTGATCCGCCAACGCGCCCGCATCCGCCCCATCGCCAGCCCCGAAGGCGCGTGCTGCGTGGAGCGCTTGATGGAGCCTTACCCGTCGATGCTGGAGCGGCAACTGGCGCGGATGCATGAGCGCCAGGTCTGAATCTCAGGACTTGAAATAACGAAGCCCGCAGATGAGTGATTGTCTGCGGGCTTTTTTGTTGGCGTCACTGACCTCTTCGCGAGCAAGCCCGCTCCCACAGTGAATCTCCATGGACCACAAGATCTACGTCCCACTGAAAATCCAGTGTGGGAGCGGGCTTGCTCGCGAAAGGGCCAGCACAGACACCAGAGATTCCGAATGGCAGAAACAACAAAGCCCGCATCACTGCGGGCTTTGTCGTATATCCGGTCCAGGCATCAGAACCTGAACACTTCCATGTCCGTACGAATTGGCAAGGCCATGGGGATCTTGTCCTTTTCCTTTTCCACCGGCTTGGCCGGGGCAGGCGCGGACTTACGGGGCACTGCTTCAGCGACAGGCGGCTGGTTGGCCAACGGCTTGAGCGACACGGACAGCTGTTCGGCCAGGCGTTGCAGGAGCACGCCCTGGGCTTGGACCTGCGCCGCGGTGGTGCCGGCATGGACCTCTTGCAGATGTACGATGCGGTTTTCACGCACCTTGCCACGACGGTCGATCAACCGCCATTGGGCATCGAGCACTGCCGGCTGATCCTTGCCCGAGTCCAGGCGGGTAATCGACAGCAGCACTTGTACATCCGGAGTGAAGCCCTGGGTTGCAGGGGCCAGCACCACGCGCTGGCTGTCCAAATGCCCGGCGACCTGGCGCAGCAGCAATTGATCGATGTCAGAGGACAGGCTGCCGGCCCAACGGCCGTCAGTGGCGGCTTGCAGGCTGCCGTCCGGTTGACGTTGCAACAAGGTTTCACGCTGCAGGTAGTCAGCGATCAGAACCGGGCCGAGCAATACGGCCATGCCTGTGCTTTGCGCAGGCTGGGACGGGGTTCCGCTGTCCAGTTGGTACAGCGACACCGGCTGGTTCATGCTGCAGCCCGCCAGGCCAAGCAGGCCGGCGAGCCACAAAATAGGGAGGCGCAGAGCAGTCATCGTTCCGTCCAGGTGGCAGCCACAAGGCTTGCCACAGTGAAAAAATACTCGGTCATTATGAAGAACGCTCGGCCACGCCGGCGCTTGAAAGGGCCTATCATCCGTGAATATGCGCGCCGACTCCAGCGCGAAAGCAACGATCTGCGGCATTTAATCGCAGACCGGGCCCTCTAGTACGCCTAATTGAGGTTTTCGACGAGCAGCGCATCGACCCGCTGAAACCCTCTCGGAAGCTTATTGCCCCGACGACCACGTTCACCCTTGTAATGCTCAAGATCGTCTGCTTTCAACGAAAGCGTGCGCTTGCCTGCCTGCAGCACAAGCGTCGCACCCTCCGGTAATACTGCAATATCCGTGACAAATTCCTCACGACTGGCGACCCGTTCGCCGGAAATACCAATAATCTTGTTGCCCTTGCCTTTACCCAGCTGTGGCAGGTCACTGATCTTGAACACCAGCAACCGACCTTCGGTGGTGACCGACGCCAGCCAGTTGCTCTCCCGATCGGCAACCGGGCGCGGCGCAATCACCTTGGCGTTGTTCGGCAGGCTCAACAACGCCTTGCCCGCCTTGTTCTTGGCTTGCAAGTCCTCGCCCTTGACCACGAAACCGTAACCCGCGTCCGATGCGATTACGTAGAGCCCATCATCATCAGGCATCAGCACGCATTCAAAAGTTGCACCCGGTGGCGGTGTTAAACGACCGGTCAGCGGTTCGCCCTGGCCGCGAGCCGATGGCAGGGTATGGGCCGGCACCGAATAACTGCGTCCGGTGGAGTCGACGAACACCGCAAACTGGTTGGAGCGCCCGGCCGCCAAGGCCTTGAAGCCGTCACCGGCCTTATAGGAAAGCCCCGTCGCGTCAATATCATGACCCTTGGCCGAACGCACCCAGCCTTTTTCCGACAGCACGACAGTCACTTTCTCGTTCGGCAACAGATCGTGTTCGCTCAGCGCCTTGGCTTCGGCACGCTCGACGATCGGCGAGCGACGGTCGTCGCCGTAAGTTTCGGCGTCCTTGAGCAGCTCGGTGCGCACCAGCTTCTTGAGCTTGGCTTCGCTGCCCAGCAAGGCTTGCAGCTTGGCCTGCTCCTTGAGCAACTCATCCTGCTCGGCCCGCAGCTTCATCTCTTCCAACCGCGCCAACTGCCGCAGGCGGGTATCGAGGATGTAGTCGGCCTGGATTTCGCTCAGGGCGAAACGCTCGATCAGGCTGGCCTTGGGGTGCTCCTCGGTACGGATGATGTGGATCACTTCATCCAGGTTGAGGTAGGCGATCAGCAAGCCGTCCAACAGGTGCAGGCGGCGCTCGACCTTGTCCAGGCGAAATTGCAGGCGCCGGCGCACGGTCTTGACCCGGAACTCCAGCCACTCCACCAGCAAGGCCCGCAAGTTCTTCAACTGCGGCTTGCCATCCAGGCCGATGATGTTGATGTTGACCCGGTAGCTGGACTCCAAGTCGGTGCTGGCGAACAGGTGCTGCATCAGCGCGTCGTGGTCGACCCGGCTGTTGACCGGGATGATCACGATGCGGCACGGGTTTTCGTGGTCGGATTCGTCGCGCAAGTCAGCCACTTGCGGCGCTTTCGACGGTTTTGCCTGCATCATCGCGGCAATCTGTTCCAAGACCTTGGCCCCGGACACCTGATGCGGCAGCGCCGTGACAATGATGTCGCCATCTTCGATGTGGTACACGGCGCGCATGCGCACCGAACCGCGACCGGTCTCGTAGATTTTCAGCAAGTCTGCGCGCGGGGTGATGATTTCGGCTTCGGTCGGATAATCCGGGCCCTGGATATGCTCGCAGAGCTGCTCCACCGTGGCTTTCGGTTCGTCCAGCAGACGCACGCACGCCGTGGCCACTTCCCGCAGGTTGTGGGGCGGCACGTCGGTGGCCATGCCCACGGCGATGCCGGTGGTGCCATTGAGGAGGATATTCGGCAAACGTGCTGGCAACACCAGGGGTTCGTCGAGGGTGCCGTCGAAGTTCGGCCCCCAGTCCGCGGTGCCCTGGCCCAGCTCGCTGAGCAGCACCTCGGAATAACGCGACAGCCGCGCCTCGGTGTAACGCATGGCCGCGAAGGACTTGGGATCGTCCGGCGCACCCCAGTTACCCTGGCCGTCCACCAAGGTGTAGCGGTAGCTGAACGGCTGGGCCATCAGCACCATGGCTTCGTAGCAGGCCGAGTCGCCGTGGGGGTGGAACTTACCGAGCACGTCACCGACGGTACGCGCCGATTTCTTGTGCTTGGAATCCGCATCCAGCCCCAGTTCACTCATGGCGTAGATGATCCGCCGCTGGACCGGCTTCAAGCCGTCGCCGATGTGCGGCAAGGCGCGGTCCATGATCACGTACATGGAGTAATTGAGGTAGGCATTTTCGGTGAAGTCAGCCAGCGATCGGCGTTCTACGCCGTCTAAGCTGTCTGCAAGAATGTCGCTCATGCGGGCCTCATCAGTTCGTTGTCTGGCGCAGCAGCATGGTGCCGTCGCGCTGGGTAAATTCAAGTTTGTTCAGGGCGCTCATGCCCAGCAGCACTTGCGTGCCGCCCAGGCCCGGCGCCACCAGGGCACGGACATCGCGCAGAACGATGTCACCCAATTGCAGCCGGTCGATGCGCGTGCGGTAGCCCTCGCTCACACCGTTGGCGGTGCTCAAGGTCACGCCGAAACCTTTTTCCAGCTTGAGGCGTTCGGCCAATTCCAACGGAATCGCCACGTCGGTGGCACCGGTGTCGAGCATGAAGTCCACCGGCTGGCCGTTGATCTGGCCGCTGGCGACGAAATGCCCCTGCCGGTTGCCGACCAGCTTCACCTCGATAAAACCTTCGCCTTTTAGCGAATGCACCTGGGCATTGGGGTTCAGTTCCCGCTGCTCCCACTGGGCAAAAAACCGTGTTGCCAGAAACAGCGCCGCGCACCAGGCCAGGATCATCAGCACCCGGCCGGCGCGCTTGCCCGGTGGTTGCTGGCTCACGGCGAGGCGCTCCAGCCACCGTCAGGCGCGGCGAAGCGCCAGACAATCGGCCGCTGTTCGCCATCGGCCCGCTTACCGTCGTTGTTGTCCTGGCCGATCCAGGCTCCGTCGGCGTCCACCACCAGCGCTTCGGCCAGCCCATAAGGCTGGGGATAACGACGGCTATCCTGCAACGCCTCGGCGGCGAACGACCAGCAACGTTCCACCTGGGCGGTCTGCGGGTCACGCCGGCAGATCTGGTAGGCATTGCGCTCCAGGGAAAACAGCTTGCCATTGAACAATGACAGGTCGGCGAAATCCCGGGAAACCGCCTTGGCCTTGGGGAACTGCGCCGGCTGCATTTCCTGGCCCGCTTCGCTGAGCAAGACACAATTGCCGTCGCAGCCCCACACCGTTTGCTGGCGCTTGATCAACAGCAGGCCGCGACGCTCACGCTCGGCCGCCAACCACAACTGGTCGCCGGCCGGGCTGACCGCAAGGCCTTCGAACAAGGCGTTGAAGTGCAGCAACATGCCACTGCCCCGCGCCTGCCGGATCATCGTCTGGGCAATTTTCAGCCAGGATGCGGCCCCCGTCGGCGGTATGTACAGCACGGCGGCATGAGACTCGCTGACCACATAACGATTGCCGGCGCTGTCACAGCTGATGCCTTCGAAATCCAGCTCGCCACCGCGCAGGAACGACGCCGCCCAGGTTCGCGATCTCAAGCCCCAGGGCAAACCGCTGTCCGGTACCTCCGGCACCTCGATTCCAACCGCCTCGGCCTGCCAGACCGGCGCCTCGGAGGGCATGAGGCGATAGATCCGGTCATCATCGCGATCGGACACGGTCCACATCTCGCCGCCGCACAGCGCCAGCCCGGACAGGTTGCCACCGCGCATGCCGTCGACGGCATGCTCGGACAGCAGCTTCAATTCCGGCGCCGGCCCTGCGACCACCATCCCCGCCCACAGCCACAACGCCAGGGCGAAACCGTTGCGCATCAGGCCAGCACCTCGGCCAGGTCCCCTTTGGATTCAAGCCAGGACTTGCGGTCGCCGGCGCGTTTCTTGGCCAGCAACATGTCCATCATTTCCGAAGTCGCTTCAAAATCATCCAAGGTCAACTGCACCAGGCGGCGGGTATTGGGATCCATGGTGGTTTCGCGCAACTGCGGCGGGTTCATCTCACCCAGGCCCTTGAATCGGGTGACCTGCGGCTTGCCCCGTTTCTTCTCGGCGACCAGGCGGTCAAGGATGCCGTCGCGCTCGGCTTCGTCCAGGGCGTAGTAGATTTCCTTGCCCAGATCGATGCGGTACAGCGGCGGCATCGCCACGTAGACGTGGCCGGCGTCCACCAGTGGGCGGAAATGCTGGACGAACAAGGCACAAAGCAGCGTGGCAATGTGCAGGCCGTCGGAGTCGGCGTCGGCGAGGATGCAGATCTTGCCGTAGCGCAGCTGGCTCATGTCCTCGGCGCCCGGATCGACGCCAATGGCCACGGCGATGTTATGCACTTCCTGGCTGGCCAGCACTTCACTGCCGTCCACTTCCCAGGTATTGAGGATCTTGCCCCGCAGCGGCAGGATTGCCTGGAACTCTTTATCCCGCGCCTGCTTGGCCGAGCCGCCGGCGGAGTCACCTTCCACCAGGAACAGCTCGGAACGCATCGGGTCCTGCCCGGCGCAATCGGCAAGCTTGCCCGGCAAGGCCGGCCCTTGGGTGATGCGCTTGCGCTCGACTTTCTTGCTCGCTTTCAGACGACGACCGGCGTTGTTGATCGCCAGCTCCGCCAGGGCCAGGCCGGTTTCCGGGTTGGCGTTGAGCCACAGGCTGAACGCGTCCTTGACCACACCGGAAACAAACGCCGCCGCTTCGCGAGACGACAGGCGCTCTTTGGTCTGGCCGGAGAATTGCGGTTCCTGCATCTTCATCGACAAGACGAAGGCAATGCGCTCCCAGACGTCTTCCGGCGCCAGCTTCACGCCGCGAGGCAGCAGGTTGCGGAACTCGCAGAACTCACGCATGGCGTCGAGCAGTCCCTGGCGCAAGCCGTTGACGTGGGTACCGCCCTGAGCCGTGGGGATCAGGTTGACGTAGCTTTCCTGGACGCTTTCGCCGCCTTCGGGCAGCCACAACAGCGCCCAGTCCACGGCTTCCTTGTTACCGGCCAGGCTGCCACAGAACGGCTCGTCGGGCAGGCGTTCGAAACCGCTGACCGCATCTACCAGATAAGAGCGCAGGCCGTCTTCGTAATGCCATTCGACTTTTTCGCCGGTGGCCTTGTCCTCGAAACTGACCAGCAGCCCCGGGCACAACACGGCCTTGGCCTTGAGCACGTGCTTGAGGCGGCTGACGGAAAACTTCGGCGAATCGAAATACTTCGGATCCGGGGCGAAATACACGCTGGTCCCGGTGTTGCGCTTGCCGACGGTGCCGACCACTTCCAGCTCGGTGGCCTTGTAGCCGTCGGCGAACGTCATCTGGTATTCATTGCCGTCACGCTTGACCCGCACCCGCACCTGGGTCGACAAGGCGTTGACCACGGAAATACCCACCCCGTGCAGACCGCCGGAGAACTGGTAGTTCTTGTTGGAAAACTTGCCGCCGGCGTGGAGCTTGGTGAGGATCAGCTCGACGCCCGACACACCTTCTTCAGGGTGAATGTCCACCGGCATGCCGCGGCCGTCATCGCTGACTTCCAGCGAGTGATCGGCGTGCAGGATGACCTGCACCGACTTCGCATGCCCGGCCAAGGCTTCGTCGACACTGTTGTCGATGACTTCCTGGGCGAGGTGGTTCGGCCGACTGGTGTCGGTGTACATGCCGGGGCGCTTGCGCACCGGGTCGAGGCCCGAGAGGACTTCGATGGCGTCTGCGTTATAAGAGCTAGCGCTGGGAGTGGCCATGGGGTCTCGTCGTCAGTGTTCAATGAAAAAGGGGCGATGGCTCACAGCGACGTGAAGTCGATCGCCTGGTACAAATCAGCGCCAATGCCGGCAAAACTCAACAATGCCGGTAACTGCTGGGCAAATCCTTGGAAACTGTGGTCGCCGCCGGCCTGGATGCGCAAGGCACAGGCGCGGTAATACTGCTGGGCGTGGCGATAATCCAGCGTTTCGTCACCGGTTTGCAACCATACCTGATACCGCTGCGGATCCCAGGGCGCCGGCACTTCCAGCTCGGCCAGGGCCGTCACGTGGTCGTGGGTCAATTCCCAGGTTTCGTCGGTGTATAAATTTTTCTGCGTCCCCAGGTACCCGTCGAACATCCGATGCGGGCTCACGGCAGGATTGACCAACAGGGCCTTGAGCCCGTGGCGCTCGGCCAAGTGAGTCGCATAGTAGCCGCCGAGCGAGCTGCCGACCAGCAGCGGCTGCCCCAGTTCTGTAATCGCCTGTTCCAGCTGACCGATGGCCTGGCGGGGGTGGTGATGCAGGGCCGGCACCTGTAGCTGGTCGCTGAGGCCAAGGCGTGCCATCACTTCGACCAGTTGGCAGGCTTTGGTCGATGCTGGGGCGCTGTTGAAGCCATGGATATAAAGGATCGAACCCGACATTGCCGACTCCCTGGGTGCTGGGCAAAGGCCGGAGTTTACAGGGAGATTGCGGGGATTGGGGGGGATTTGACCGTGTTGTTGCCCTCTATGAACCGTCGATCACAGCGCCTGTGGGAGCAAAGCTTGCTCGCGAGGCGGCCTTGTAGCCAACCTGTTTCTCCCGGTTGTACTTCGATCAAACTGTGGGAGCGAGCCTGCT